>JACDED010000046.1:20676-31779 GCA_013816615.1 Bacteroidota bacterium | reverse complement strand
AACCGCAGGTTCCGAAGGTAAGTTTACTCAAGTTCGAGCAACAATTATTATTCAACGAGGTAATAATTTTTCTGTAAGTTTTGTATTGTTAAATAGGGTACACTTATTCTGACTGAGGCAACGTCAATCTTTTCAGTAAATGGTTCAAACTGTATGATTACATCCCAATTTCCGATTCCGATTTCTTTGGCAAATACCGCACTAACCCTTTCGATGATAGTATTATCATTATTCTTCCAACGGGTCTCGATCAAACTCTTTCTTTTTTCAGCTTCCAATTCAGCATTTTTTTGTGTCATGGTTTGTGTTTTTTTGAATAATAGAAAATCTCCCGTATAAAGGTAGCATTATATACACACTAAATCTTTCCTTTTGATTCGTCCTAAACACCATCGCTATCTTTTGCTTTCACACACGCCATTCTATTACCAAAAGGATTTTTTCAGTTAATTTACGCATATTGGAAGGTAGGCGAAATAGTTTTAGCCCCCAATCTCCTCTATCAATAAAATCAGACGTTGAGGTCTTAACAAAGAAATTAATTGAGTCTCTTAGCGACCCCACTTCTGAATGCGCTGCATTTCTTAATTCGCCCATTGCAGATCATAAGTTCTCTACAAGGATAAATCATGCCCTGAGAGGGAACGGCTGCGGGACAATGCTGGACGTAGCAAAGCTCGGCAAAAGATGAGTTTCATGCATAAGAAATATTGGTCAAAAATCCACAAAAGAAATTAGAAGCGTGTTCATTCGACATGGTTGCGTCACCTTATTTGACGAGGTCATCCTACCAATACCTACCAATAACCGCCAATAACTAAAAAGTTAGGAAACGGCCTTTTTATGCGTTCTACCTTTGTCTATGCAAACCTAAAGTATTTGCCTTTTGCGTTGTTCAGGCCATTGTTCATTGTCTAAGGTTAAGGCCACCACCTGCTTTATAGTATGCACTAATTATTTTATAAGTCCAAGTCGATTTTGCTAAAGTAAGCGAAATAGAAAACTATTGTGCCTTTGCAGAGGGTGTTCGAAATAGTGTACCGAACTTGTTGAAACGCTGAATGCCTTTACAGTAAAGGCTTTTAGAGCGAATAGAATACTAACGTAAAAAACAAATTATGAAAAAAGCAATTTTGTACACAAGAGTAGAAAAAGGTGAAGTCTCAAATCCAAAGGATAGTCTTGCCGCCCAGGAAAAAGAACTTCGCGAGTACTGCGTGAAAAATCAAATCGATGTAATTAAGGTAATCGCTGAAGTTGCATCGGGCAAAGATTTTAACAGACCTGAAATTACGAGCCTGCACCTTGCAATAAGAAAAGGTGAACTAAGACCCGACCTGCTGCTCTTCACCAGCATTTATATTTTCAGTGAAAACGTGGCAGACGTTCTTAGAATGCATCACGCACTTTTAAAATTCGGTGTTACAACAAAAGCTATTCACGATATCAACATAGTTTTTGTTTCATAAAAAAACAATTAAGGAAAATGAAAAAGAAAACGAAAATTATATCACTAAAAAATCATCGGGCTACTAATCCAAGTAATGAAACGTTGACCATTGAAAAATTAAAAACGTTTAAAGCCTTAGAAAATTTGAGCGAGGAAGAAGCCCAACAGATGCTTTTAGAAATAAAGGTGCTTTCTGCGGTAATGATTGATCTATTAAACAATCAGCAAAAAGAAAATTCAGAAAACGACTTAACCCTAAATGAAGCCGCATGAACACTCAAATGCAATCAGTCCTCGACAATAAGTTCGGCAGGAAAAGTAAAACCACTATTAAAAAAGTGGATTCTAAAATGGTTATTAAATATACGCGCGTATCAGGTAAAAAACAATTTGATACTAACGATTCTATTGAAAACCAAAACAACACGATCAATGAATTTGCAAAACGATTTGGTTTTGAAGTAGTCGCATCCTTCGGTGATACTTATGAAAGCGCGAAAACAGATGAGCGCAAAGAATTTAAGCGCATGATCGATTTTTGTAAAAGAAGCCGTGGCCGAATAAGTACTATTCTGGTTTATAAAATGACGCGTTTCAGTCGATCAGGCGGAAAGGCAATTTCAATTGCCGATGAGTTGAGAAATAAATACGGCATTCATATTATAGCTGTAACGGAGCCGGTGGATACATCAAATAGCAACGGCGTTCTGTTTCAGGAAATGCAATTGATTTTTGCGAAATGGGATAATGTTCAACGCCAACAAGTAACCCACGCTGGATTAAAAGCAAAATACGAAAGAGGCGAATGGGCTCCACCTGCACCCATTGGTTATGATAAAATCAAAGCAAATGGTGAAACAAAAATTATGTTGAATGATTACGGCAAAAAATTCCGCCGCGCATGGGAATGGAAATTACAAGGCTATAAAAATGAAGAGATAATTGTAATGCTCGAAAAAATAGGAATTAAAACTTATAAGCAGCGCATTTATAAAATCTTTAAAAATCCATTTTATTGCGGCATCATAGCGCATGGCATGCTTGATGGTAAAGTTGTTGACGGCAAGCACGAAGCAATGGTAAGCAAGGAAGATTTTTTCAGGATCAACGACATCAGGCTGGCTTCCACTAAATATGGTGTTCCGCATAAAAAAGAAAATGAAGGTGTGCCGTTAAAAGTTTTTATGAAATGTGGCGATTGCGGTGATCCAATGACGGGCTATATTGTAAAAGCAAAAAATCTATTCTATTATAAATGCCGCAAGGTGGGTTGCAAGTGCAATAAAAGCGCCAAGGAAATGCACAACCTTTTCGCTGAAATGCTCGGCCAGTTTCAAATAAAAGAATCGCTGATTGAACCGCTTATTTACCAATTGGAACACGACTACCACCTCTCAACAAAGGACGCCGTAGAACGCGAACAAACGCTAAACAGCCGCGCGGACGAACTGAAGAATGGAATGCTGAACATAGAAGAGAAATATTACATAAAATCAGAAATGACCCGCGAAATTTTTGACCGCCTGATGAGCAAGCTGGTAATTGAACGCGACGAATTAATAGAAAATTTACGGAACCTGAGCGGGACGATTTCGAACCTTTACGAACGCTTACATGACGCTGCCAAACTATGCCTGAAACTCAGGGCTTTGTGGCTAAATAGCGGGGTACATTTCCGCGAAAAAATACAAAAATTGGTGTTTCCTGAAGGAATAGTTTGGGACAAAAAAAACGGGGTATTTCGAACCCCAAAAATAAATCCTCTAATCGCTGAAATCGCCCGTCTATCGGGCGATTTGCTTTTAAAAGAAAAGGGACTGAGCCTTGTTTTATCAGGCCAGTCCCTCTTTGCGGAGAAAGAGGGATTCGAACCCTCGGTACAGTTTCCCGTACGCATGTTTAGCAAACATGTCCTTTCGGCCACTCAGGCATCTCTCCGTTTTTGCAGCGCAAATTTAATTAATTTTTTATTAATTTTTATAATTTTTTTTGAAATATTAAATATCGGTCAAATACACGTCTATCAAGCCTTCCGGAGCGTTAAAGAATAATTTTTTCTCGTTTTCGTCAATCTTTTCAATAAAATCGTCCGCCAAAGGCAGAATAACTTCTTTCTCTTTAAATTTAATAGTTACCAATACCTGCTGGCCATTGTCTGAGACACTAAAAACTGTTCCTAAGGAGCCGTAATGCTTATCTATAACCTCGTACCCCATCCAATCAAACTCCGCTTCCGTTTCATTAATAAGGTCGGCATTTATACGCACCTGTTTGCCAATTAATTTTTTCGCCTTTTCAACGGCATCAATATCCTCTAATTCAATAATAAAACCATTATTACTTTCAGAAAATGTTTTTACAAAATAAGGTGCTATTCCTGTAGGTGTTTCAATAAAAACAGCCTTTACATCGTCAATAAAAAAATCTTTGTCGGCTTTAATTATCAATTGACCTTTTACGCCATGTGTCTTGCTAAAATATCCAATAACTTCAAGATCCATTAATTTAATGTGGCTTTCACAAAACTAACAAACAAAGGATGAGGATTTTCTACTGTGCTTTTATATTCAGGATGAAACTGAACGCCCATAAAGAATGGATGTTTAGCTATCTCAATTATCTCAACTAAACCACCATCAGGATTAATACCCGAAAGTGTTAAGCCTGCTTCAATAAATTGTTTTTTGTATTCGTTATTGAACTCATAACGATGACGGTGGCGCTCGTTCACTGATTTTACATTATAAGCTTTGTATGCTAATGTACCTTCTTCAACATCACACTTATAAGCGCCCAAACGCATAGTACCGCCCATATGTGAAATTGTTTTTTGATTCTCTAAAAGATCAATAACAGGGCTACTTGTAGCAGGATTCATTTCACGGCTATGCGCATCTTTTAAATTTAAAACATTACGTGCAAATTCAATTACAGCACATTGCATACCTAAACAAATTCCTAAAAACGGAACATTATTTTCACGTGCATATTTTATAGCAGCAATTTTTCCTTCAATACCGCGGGTTCCAAAACCGGGTGCAACTAAAATTCCTTTTAAATGACCAAGCTTTTGTTTAATATTTTCTTCAGTAATATCTTCGCTATGGATCCAGTCTAATTTTACTTTACATTCATTGGTAACTCCAGCGTGAATAAAAGCTTCTGCAATTGATTTATAAGAGTCCTTTAACTCAACATACTTACCAATTAAACCAATGGTCACTTCTTTTTTTGGATTCTTTAATGTATCCAAAAAGCCTTTCCATTTAGTTAATTCAGGTTCTCCGGCTGCTTCAATACCTAATTTTTTAAGCACGATCACATCCAGTTTTTCTTTTTCCATAAATAATGGAACTTCATAAATAGTAGATGCATCTAAAGCTTCAATTACAGCATTTGGTTCTACGTTACAGAATAAAGCAATTTTACGGCGGATATCCTGGTTAATAGCATGTTCGGCACGGCAAACCAAAACATCAGGCTGCACACCATACTCTAATAATAATTTTACTGAGTGTTGTGTAGGTTTTGTTTTTAATTCGCCTGAAGTAGATAAATAAGGTAATAGGGTTAAATGAATAACCATACAATCGTTACCCATTTCCCATTTCAGCTGACGAACAGCTTCAATGTATGGTAATGACTCAATATCACCTACGGTACCACCAATTTCTGTAATTACAAATTGATACTGACCGGTTTTTCCGAGTAATTTAATGCGGTTCTTAATTTCATCGGTAATATGCGGAATAACCTGAACGGTTTTTCCTAAGTATTCGCCTTTACGCTCTTTTTCAATAACATTTTGATAAATACGGCCTGTAGTAACGTTATTGGCCTGTGATGTAGGTACATTTAAAAAGCGCTCGTAATGCCCAAGATCAAGATCGGTTTCTGCTCCATCATCTGTCACATAACATTCGCCATGTTCGTATGGGTTTAAAGTGCCGGGATCAACGTTAATATACGGATCTAATTTTTGAATGGTAACGGTAAAGCCACGTGCCTGAAGTAATTTAGCTAAACTTGCTGAGATAATTCCTTTTCCTAGAGAAGATGTTACCCCACCGGTAACAAAGATGTATTTGGTATTTATAGACATAACAGTTTTTTGAAAACTGTAAGCAAAAGTAGATAAAAAAAGCCTAACAAAATGGTGTTTTTAAAAACAATTTAGTAATTTAGGTAAACATTTTGTTCTTTTAACACCGTACTCCCCGTCCTATTTATGAGATAAATTTAAAACATGAAATTAAAAATAAATATTAAAATTGTTTTAATAGCTATTTTATTTCTGTTTTTATCTGCTGTAAAAGCTCAAACCGTCTATTTTCAAGGCTTTAACACTACGCTTGCAGGCAGTGGCTGGGCAAATACAAATTTAACTACACCCTGGGGTAACGGCACTTATTTTGGTATTTCTAATCAGTGGCAAAATAATGATAACGAATCTGGTATGCCTACAAATGTTTGTGGCGCAGCCACACAGGGCGATCCATCCCTTTATATTGGAGCTACAGGTTTTGGAAGTGGTGCCGCTTACCTTGCCAATGTATTTACAAACCGGCGAATTTCTTCTCCCAACATTAATACTACAGGCTTTTCGGGCATGACCTTAAGTTTTGATTATATTGGAAATGGATCGGGAACAACCGATAAAGGTTATTTACAATACAGCATTAATGGCGGTGTAAGCTGGCTAAACGCAACCGGTGCGCCCACAACAGCTAATCCGGCAATGGGTGCTGGTGGTGATCTTAATAATTTAAAATCCCAGATATGTAGTGGCGGCCAGGGTCGATGGACCAATATTACATGGGCATTACCGGCTACGTGTGATAATATTACCAATTTAAGGATCGCATTTGTATGGCAAAACAGCAATGTCAGCGTCTCGCCAACAGATCCCTCCTTTGCGGTTGATGATGTTTTAATATCAGTGCCTGTACCTTTACCTATTGAAAGCTCAGAATTAACGGCAACTTCTTTGCAAGAAGAAATAAAAATTGAATGGTCAACATTTTCTGAAAAAAATAATTTGGGTTTTGATATTGAACGCTCAATCAACGGAACCGATTTTATTAAAATAGGATTTATTGCCGGCAAATTAAATTGTACACAATTAACTAATTACTCATTCCTGGATAAAGAACTAAAAATGAATACAACTTATTATTATCGCTTTAAACAAAAAGACCTTGGGCGAAACTATTCCTACTCAAATATAGTTTTTGGCAAACTTAAAACCACTGATCTTTTAAAAGTATTTCCAAATCCAGCAAATACTGAATTGATATTTATTTTTAACAGTGATGTAAATTCAAACACAACAATACAATTGCAGGATCTTTCAGGAAAAATAGTATTTGAAGATCTAATTCAGCCGCAACTTAATAATGAATTACGGTTTAATGTAAGAAACATTCCTGAAGGTATTTATATTTATAAAGTTAGTGAGGACCAAAAAAACACTTTTGGTAAAATTATTATTACACATTAATTTTTTACTGAAATTATTTTTTCTTAAAAATCCCATATTCTCAAGTTCTTCAAGAGCAAGGCAACGGCTGTGGCCCAAATGAACGATAGCGCAATATTGTATTCTGTGTCATTCAGTAAAAAGACATTAATACGCCAGTATTTGGCCTCACTTTTTTCTTGATAACGGCAATGCAAAGCATTGAGCGAGCCTGTGCGCAGGAAAGCAAAAAAGGCTGCAAATGGGTGAATAAGCAGTGCTTATTTGAGCCAGCTGGTGGGCAGGTTGATCTGTAGTTTTAATTTTGTCAGCCGCCCGCAAACTCGCCACTTCACAGTACTACTTTGCGAGCGGCTCAAACAGCGCGGGCTCATAGGATTTTAAATGCAGTGTGCTGCTCAAATACAATACCATATTTATGCATTTAAAATCTGTCCGGAAAATTAAAACACAGATCTTACAGAATTTCTTTGAGGTCAACCCACCTTGTGTGCTTACACTTAGTTGAACGGGTTATGCAATTTGATCTTTTGTAGAGATAGCTGCGAGCTAAGCTGAGCATTTAGTTGTTTATACATACAGAAAAGTGCTTAGCGAGAAGGCGATTTTTCTTTCGATGGCTCTACTTTTCGAAAGAAAAAATCTCCTTCAAAAGATCAAAGGCTTTTGGTTACTTTTGGCCATCAAAAGTGACGAAAAATACTGTATGGATTTTTGGCTTTTCGTGCTGATAAAGGGAAAATTATTTTAAAAGATACGTAAGTGATTTACTTTTTCTTAAAGATCCCCATGTTTTCAAGTTCTTCAAGAGCAAGGCGGCGACGCTTGTAAATTACTGTTACAAAGGCATCATTTTGTCCGGCAATAACCACTTTTTTATTATGCTCATAAGCGGCCCTGAGTGTTTTAAATGATCCGCCAATAGTGAGCCTGGTGATACCGTCTTCCAGTAAAAGATTTTCAAGCTTTCCACAATCTTTTAAATGCGGGAAAGAATATACTTTTGGATTTTTAAAAGCAGCTATCTGGATCCTGAAATCCAAACTATCTGCGCTTACATCAGGATATTTTTCGGTATATAACCTAATTTTTTCCTGGGCAGGGGTTAAAGGCACAAAGTTTTCCATTGTCATGTTTGCCGGCCTTGCAATTCCGTTTTGAGTAGAGGGAACAGTTGGTGAATTAACAATAACAACTCCGGTAGTGTTACTTGAAATAACGGTTGGTGCTGTAACTTTTACTGATGCCACTTGGGTTGCTGTTGTTGTAACCGAATTTGTTTTTGTTGTATTTACAGTTGAAGTTGTATTTATTGTAGGGGTTGTTTTCACAACAGTAACAGTTGGTGTTGCACTTACCGTGTTAGCTTTTACACCATTTATTGTAGGCGTAGAAACAATTGAATTTGTTTTTACAACAGCTACAGTTGGTGTGGCGCTTACACTTGCAGTATTTTTTACAACGGCAACTGTTGAAGTTGCAGCAACCGTACCGGCTTTTGCAACACTTATAGTTGATGTTGTATTAACGGTTGTTGTTACTTTTGCAATGGCAACTGTTGGCGTTACAACTACTCTTGCAGTATCAGGTCTAACATCAAGATCTATATTCTGATTTTTTTCTACATAACCATTTATTCCAATAGTGGATAGTTTTATAATTTGCTCTGGTAATTTATTTCCACCGTAGGTAATTTTATATTGGCCGTTTGCAGGAAGAGAGACAACATACTTACCTTTGTTAGAGCGGGCTCTTTTTATCACCGCATTAGTGGATGTATTTTCAACTTTTATATCGGCATCAATAACTTCTTTATTTTTTGTTATACTTCCTTTTAATAAAAAGATAGAGCCTTTGCTCACATCAAAGCCTGTTTCTATTGTATAAATATCCTTTAAACCCGCGCCACCTTTTCTACCACTACTGTAATACCCATTTGTACCATTTGCAGCAAGCACAAAATAAATATCATCATCCGGTGTATTAATCGGATAACCTACATTTATTGTTTTTTTAAATGTAGAATCACGAAGATCCATTGATGCCTTAAATACATCATAACCACCTGTGCTTTTTAAACATTTTGAGCTATAAAAAAGTGTTGTTCCGTCTGCATGAATAAACGGTGCCTCTTCATCAAACGAAGTGTTTATTGAATCTCCTAAATTTACAACGCCACCCCAGGTTGAATCTGCCATTAATTTTGCCTTATAAATATCTTTCCCGCCAAAGCCACCACTACGCTCACTTGAAAAATAAAGTGTTCTACCATCGGGTGATAATGAACAGCCGCCTTCCCATGAATACGTATTTACTTTACCTTTTAATTTTACAGGTTGCGAATAACCGTTATTGGTCAGATAGCTCACATAAATATCGCCATGGCCATCCGTTACATCGCGATACGTATATAACACCTGGGCATCCTGGCTTAACGAAATAACCACATCACTTGCATTAGTATTAATATTATCAAGTGCTACAGGATCCTGAAATTTATTATTTTGTTTTTGCGAAAGATAAATATCCGGATTATAAAATCCATTTGCGTCGGGTAGTGAATATAAGTTTTGTTTACCACCTTTGCTTTTTGAACCAACATAATTAAAAACCATTACCGATTCATCGGCCGAAATCACCGGCAAATACTCATCCTCAGCAGTGTTTATACCACTTGCAACCGCATTTACCTTTGCTTTTGTTGGAACAGAATTATAATACTTTGCATTTACAACATACTTTTTTAAAAGCTCACCTTTTGCTTTTTCATCAGGCCTTATACGTTTATAGGCAAGATGTTTTCTAACCATTTCCAACGCCTCATCAAATTTATAATTGTAATGATAAGCACGTGCAAGATCAAACTCTATCTGATCGATATTTGTGTTAACAGCATATACTTCCGAAAGGGCGGTTACAGCCCGGTCGTATTTATCAGGACGATATAAACAGCAAATGCCATACAAGTATTTAATGAATTCTTCTTTAGGATGATTTAAATAAATTTGTTCAAGAACAGGTAACGCTACTTTGTAATTTGCCTCTTCATATAAAAGCAAAGCATTATCTAAAGAATCGCGCTCTGTGAAACGCCATTTACGGGTATTCGTTATTTGCGAAAACACTGAAAATGTGAGAAGACAAAAAAATAGTATATACTTTATTCTAATCAATTATTATTTTAATTTACAGATCCTTAATACACCTCACTTTACAAGCAGGCAACCATAAATATACTAACGTTTAATTGCCTTACAAAATTAATTTATGGATTTGTCGTTTTATTGATTTATTTTTATAAATATTTAGACTAAACGTGTTTTTTAATACCATACAATACTTAATATTTCTACCAATAGTTTTAATTCTGTACTATCTTATAAACCCCAAATACAGATGGGCAGTATTGTTTTTGTCGAGTTGTTTCTTTTATATGTATTTTATTCCTAAATACATATTATGTCTTTTTTTTCTGATCCTTGTCGATTTTTTTATGGCAAAGAAAATAGATGCGGAAAATGACATTAAACGAAGAAAGCTCCTTCTTTTTTTAAGCATTCTTTCGAACTTTGGTTTATTATTTTATTTTAAATACTTAAATTTTTTTGCTGATAGTTTAAATTTAATATGGGTGCCTTTATTTGATGACAAAATAAACATAGGTGCAGAAATATTACCTATTGGCTTATCATTTCACACATTCCAATCGGTAAGTTATGTGACAGATGTTTATAAAAGAAAACTTAAGCCTGAAACTCATTTGGGCATATATTCTACCTATGTTTTGTTTTTTCCGCAAATGGTGGCTGGTCCAATAGAAAGATTTGCTACCCTTGGTAATGAATTAAAAAAGAAAACAATTTTTAGCTTTGAATTGATTAAAAAGGCAGCGCCTTTAATATTACTTGGCCTATTTTATAAAATGGTTATTGCCGATAACTGTGGAGAATACGTTAACAACACTTACACATCAGTTTCAGAAAAAAATAATTTTAATGTTTTAATTGCGATCTTCTTTTTTTGCATTCAAATATATTGTGACTTTTTTGGTTACTCATTAATTGCACAAGGAAGCGCAAGATTATTTGGAATTACACTTATAGATAATTTTTCATTTCCGTTTTTTTCAGAAAATATTATTGTCTTTTGGAAAAAATGGCATATTTCATTAACA
>JACDED010000046.1:0-20666 GCA_013816615.1 Bacteroidota bacterium | reverse complement strand
GGTTTAGAGATTACGTTTACATTCCATTGGGTGGAAGCAGGGTTTCGGTGATAAAACATTTTATAAATATTATTATTGTATTTACATTAAGTGGATTATGGCATGGTGCAGGACTTAATTTTATACTTTGGGGATTTATACATTCGCTCGTTTATCTTATTACAATTTACATTCTTAAACAAGCGACTTTAAAGATTCCAAAAATTATTAGTTACACTTTTACTTTTATTGTTGTTGCCTTCATCTTTGTTTTTTTCAGGAATGGCAATATTTCCGAAAGCATTGCGATCTTCAAAAACCTTTTTCCAAAAGAAAAAATAATAGCTTTTGAACCTATTTCTTACATTTTATTATTAAATATTTTAATATTGTTTTTTATCGAATCTAAAGCGCGGATAAATACAAATTACCGTGCATTTTTATTGAACAATACTTTTTTGAAAAACCTCATCATATATACTTATTTGCTTTTTGCAATATTAACCTTTAGCGGTATCGATAATTTACCTTTCATTTATTTTCAATTTTGAAGAAATTACTTATATACTTGATCGTTTTTGTTGTAATTGTTTTTACTGCTAATTATTGTTATGTAAAACTTGGGCTTTATAATGCTGATATAATAAAATGCAACGCAGAAGTTGTATTTAAGCTTGACTCTTCCTTAAACGATCACAACATTTTATATTTAGGCGAATCATCCAACTTTACTTATAGTGATAAAGACAGTTCAAAAAAATCAATTTCAGAATTAATCGATGAAAGCAATCCTGACCATAAAATCTTAACGATATCAAAAGGCGCTATTCATGCCGGTAATTACAAACTACTTATTAAACGCATAAAAAAAACTTCTTCAATTAAAACAATTATTTTAACAGTTAACCTGCGATCGTTTGGTATTAATTGGATAGAATCGGACCTTGAAACCAATCTTTCGCGTTCAAATATTTTATACACCAACTATCCGCCAATAGTAAAAAAATTACTATTGAGCTTTAAAGCATATGATAATCAGGAAATATTTAAAAGAAAAGAGAACATAAGATCGCATTATAAAAAAGACAAGTTTAAATTAACCAATTTAAAATATGAAACAGTAAGAGATTGGGATGCAGATATGTTCAATAAAGGTGTTTTAGATGAAACCGGAAATAAAAATGAAGAGAAAACAAATATTGCCTGTCATTTTATAAAGAATTACGCTTTTGTTATTGATGAAGATAATCCGCGAATAAAAGACCTTGATGAAATAGTTTCATATTGCAAAACAAATAACCTAAACTTAATTTTTAATCTTTTACCCGAAAATTACGAAAGGGCAAATGAACTTTGCCAAAAAGATCTTGAAGTTTTAATGCAAAGCAATGTTAATTTTTTGAAAAAAAGGTATGAGCATAAAACCATTTTTGTAAACAATTTTGCGCTTTTAAAAGATAGTTGCTTTATAGACAGGAGTTGGCCTACTGAGCATTACATTTATTTTGGCAGAAAGGCAGTTGCAGAAAATGTAAATGTTCACTTAAGTAAAATACAAAAAACGAATTAATTTATAATTAGTTTTTTGTTGTATATCTGCCCATCTTTAAATCTTACCCTCATAAAATAAACCGAGCCCGGAATTTGTGTAACGTCAATTTTAAGTTCTTCTTCTTCTTGCCTTATTAAAAAAGTATTTATTATTTTTCCATTTATGTCGATCAACTCGAGTGAGCTTACATTTTTATCAGTAAAAAAAACATTTACTTTATCATCATTTTGAAAAATATAAGGTTTTTTATTTTTAGGATTTTCTTTAACCCCTACTACAGATGAATAATTATATACGGTACTATCATGTCTTATAAGATATACATCTTCACCTATACTTCCAAAACTGAGAGTAGATCCAACACTTACAAAACCACCATCTGCAAGAGCTTCCACCGAATAAACATATTCATCCTCGGAACCACCCGATGCATTTAATTTATAATTATAACCCATATAAAGACCAATGTACATATCGGCCTGTAATTTAAATCCTGAAATTGGTCGCGATCTTACATAAGCGTTAAAGCCGGTATTTTGATAAGAGTTTGTAACTGAAAAAAATTCATTCTTACCAACAGATAGTAGGTCATAATATTCCCACAAAAAAGCACCGGTTGACGACATGCTGTACATTAACCCAATAGGATCAGGATCAACAGTAAAAGTTTTAGCTCCGCATATAACATAATCGTTATTAAATTTTTGTACAATATCATTTGCATAATCTTTACCGGGGCCACCTGTTATATTATAAAATATAGTATTGCCGCCAAGATCAAACTTATAAAAATAAACATCGCCATTTATGTCACCATTACTTTCGGTATACCCAACGGTAGCTAAAAAATTATCATTGGTTTTTATAACAGACCGCAGTTCTTCGTTCTCGATCCCACCAATTGTTTTTTGCCATACTAAATTTCCTAGAAGATCATATTTTAAAAGTAACCCATCTTTTTTTCCAGCGCCTGAACTACTGGTATTACCACAAACGATAATGTCTCCATCCGGAGCCAAGACAAGGTCATACGCAAAATCCCAATCCAATCCACCAAAAGTTTTTTGCCAGATCAAATTTCCGTTTTTATCAGTTTTTACAATATAAGCATCGTATCCACCTGCACCGAAAGAATTAGTAAAACCTGCAATAACATAACCAGAATCCGGCAACTGAATAACGGAGCGACCAACATCATTCCCAAAACCGCCAAATGTTTTTTCCCAGATAGGAAAACCCATACTATCCACCTTCACTAAATAAACATCGGTATTACCTGCTCCGTAACTGGAAGTACTGCCTGATACTATATAATGTCTATCTAAAGTTGGTTTTCCGGAATAACCAATATCAACGCCGTAACCACCAAATTTTGTAAAAAATCTTTTTGGTGCCTGTCCAAATAAAGTAACTGAAAAAACTATGAAGTGTATTAAAAATATCTTTCTCATGTTATTTAAATTTTTTTGCGAAACTAAAAAACAATCCCTGGCCCGAAGAACTTTTAGGAACCACAAAACCCTGCAAGCTATTACTGCCAATACGCAAAAACCAATTATTGCAATTCCATGTAACTGCTGTGCCTACATTTAATCTTACATAGCCGCCATAACCGGTATGCAAACTAAATGTTACGTTTTTAACCCTGTACTCAGGTTCAACAAAAACATATGGGGTGTGATTTGCATTAAAAATAAACCTGAAACCGGTTTGCAGACAAAACCGCTCTTCGTTACCAAAATAAATTTTATTAATTATTACCAGATTGGTTGGAATGTTTGTATTAAAATTCTCACGCCTTGCATTTGTTAATCCGCGTAATAAACTATCCCTGTTTATTCTGTTCAGGGTTGAATCTTTAAGATCAATTATATTGTTAACCTGGTAGCCCGAAAAATGCAGGCTTGAATCACTGCTATACTGCACACTATTATTAAGCCAATGTATAAACCCAATGTTATTTGCATTTACAAGTAATTCACTTCGCTTACCAAGCTTACTTTTATATGACGTTTCAAAATAGATATCAGCACTTGCTCCCATACCATTAAAGCCCCCGATCTTTTTATTATTTGTATCGCTGATGGCTAAATTAAAATTAGAATTGAAAACAAGTTCACTTCCATCAGAGGACGTAAATAATCCGGAATTTTTATTCGTTTTTAAATAAAATAATTGCTCTCCTTTTAAAAATGAAAGCGAGATGCCGATCTTTCCAACAGAATCTACTTTATGCATGATGGCTCCAAACTTAACTTCCTGAAAACGGAGCGCATTAATATTGCAGTTTTCTAAATTGGCTGTTAAGCCACGATACGGTTCGTTACCGTAAAACAATAAATTATAAAAATCTTTAGAATAAGTAGCGTTTAAAATTTCCTGGTTCTTAAATCCAATTAAAAAATCGAACTTGCTATTTCCTTTTATAAAAGAACTAACCGAATAATTTAAGTTAAGGCCGAAGTTATTTTTTTCTCTTAAATGTTTAGATGATTCTTTTTTCAGATCATTATCGATATGACCTCCAAAAATTAATTTGTTGGTAAGGCTGCTGTTCATGCCATTGCTGCCCATATCAAAATCGAGATTAACCGAAACGCTACGTTTAATATTACCGTAATTAATAAATTCAGTATTGTATTGGGCCTTTAAACCAAAACAAACAACAATTAAAAAAAAGGTTATGTAATTTTTATTGCTGGTCATTAATTGGTTTTCACATTATAGTTGAGTTCGGCAATTATATTAAGATCGATACTGTAGTTTTCGTAGATCTTAATATCCGGCGGGTTAGGGGGCATTCTAAAATAAGTAACCAATTTTATTGCTTTTGTTTTTCTCAAGTTCTCTATCCGCGCTTTTGAAAAAGGCACAACCAATTTGGATTGCGTTGGAGATGTAACAATATTTTGAACATCGGTAACACCCTTTTCAATAAAATTTGTTGCAGGTATAAACAACGAATCAACTACCTGGTTTTGATCATCCATTAAATAAGCCTGTATCTCTGCGCGAAAGGGATAACCATTTAATGCAGATATAATAAAATTACCCTGGTTTACATTTTCTAACTGTTTCACACTAGATAAATCGACGATAGATGTTGAAATCAATTTAAAATAATCGGCATTAAACCGTAAGGGTATATTAATATCTGCCAATACTCTTATGCCTGTATTATAAAATGCAAAATCATTATAGCCCGATAAATTACCTAACGGATTTACATTTATGCTGCCCTGGTAAGTTAATTTATTTGGCAAATTAGATAAGAATGGCACTATGTTGCTATTTGTATTGGTTAATGAAACGGTTTTAATACTCGGAAAAATAGTATAACCCACTTTTGTTGCCCTGTTAATATTCATGTTTGACAAAGAACCATTATTAAGCGTAACACTATTTGAATTATATGAGTTTATTGATTTTATATTTGAAAGGTTAGCTGTGAATTCAGCACCAAATTCATTCAGGATCTTAAAGTTTAAAGTGGCATTGTTAAGTAAAAAATTAGATGCCTGAAAATTATTAAATATATCAAAATTAGCTGTATCAAGGGGTATACTAATAGTTTGCTGACCAAAATAACCTTCAACATAGTTAGGTATAATATCCGAATACGTTAATTCTGCTTTTGCTCCCTGGCCAAATAAAACAGAAACAGGATTTGCATTTGGATTTAAAGTAACTGTATATGCCTGTACAATTGTATTGTATTTTAAACCGTTCGCTCCACGCATATTTAAGTTATAACCTGTAAGATCATATGTTTTAACAAGTACAGCGGGTGTAGGCGGCACGGTTTCAAAAATAGTTAATGGTTGGCCATTCTTCTTAGCGCTAGGTATAACATATAAAAGATCGAGCGGTTCGGCAAGATCGTTTGTAAATTTTACTGTTAATTGCCCGCTTCTTATATCAATCCACTTTAAAGATACCCCATTGGAAACATCAAAATCCAACTCGGTGGATGGAAAAAAAGTAAGTGATTGGCCGGGGGTTAAATTTGTAGGAAAAGGTACTGTAAAGGTGTTTACAATACTTGTATCAGGCAAACTTAATAACGAATCGAGCTTAATGGCTGTAATTTCCCGGTTCACATTTAAACTTAAAAGCCCGGTATTATCAGCAACAAATATAGAATCGCCAATAAAATTCTTAATATTAAGCGTGCTTTTAACAACAGGAAAAACAACATCTACATCCCAATTGGCAGCAGAAGGCTTTCGGCAAGCATAAAAGGCAAATAAAATCAAAAATAAAAGACAAATTTTTCTTAAAACACCCATTATTACAAATATATGGCATTTAATTGAGCCTTAAAAATGTTTATTCTTATCGGAATTCAGGTTTTTTTACTACTTTTGCTATTACAAAATGAATTTCGGAATTAGATTTTTTATATCCTGGATACTTTCCGCAGTTGTAATGTTTACGCTGTTCTATTTATGGCACGGCTATTTTTTAAACGATTTTAAAAGAATAAATTTTCCTCTGACCTGGTTTGTAACTTTTGCCGCATGTACTTATCTTATTTTTGGTGCAGGCATTTACTTTTTATATGAATCACAACCATTAAAAAAAATAAAAAGTTTTATTGCCAGAGGTTTATTTTGTGGCGTTATTGCAGGTTTTTCGCTTTTTATGATCTCAACGATCGTAAATATTTCTTTAACTAAGCACTTAAGCATTAATCACCTCGTAGTTGATTGCGCATGGCAGGTGGCCGAGCAAACTATTGGAGCCCTGGTAGTAGTTTTTTTTAAGATCATTATTCATGAACCTGTTCATGAGAACGTCTGATCATCACATTAAATTTTATCTTTAATTTTACTATGACCAGCTTTTTTTCTTTTTTAAAATCAAAACAGTTTTTTATTCATTTTGCTATAATCCTTGTTACTATTTTTATTGTTTTCTTTTGCCTTATTAAGTGGCTAAGTGCTTATACAGATCATGGTGAGTTTGTAGAAGTCCCTGATTTTAAAGGCCAGGAAATAAGCACTTTAAAATCGTTTGTAAATAATAAAGCGGTTTCTTACCAGGTAATTGATAGCATTTACGATCCTAAAGAAAAGCCAGGTACAGTTTTAAGACAAGAACCCGAAGCAAAAAGCAAGGTTAAACACAATAGAACGATCTATTTATACGTTACAGGTATGGTTGCGCCCCAGGTTCAAATGCCAAAATTGATAGACAGAAGCGAAAGACAAGCCAGGCTGATCCTGCAAACCTACGGACTTAAAGTTGGGCGCGTAACAGAAAAACAGGCAGATTGCAATGGTTGCATTTTGTCTCAAACAATTAAAGGAAAAGATATTGAGCCAGGTAAGGGCGTAAAAAAAGGAAGTGTAATTGATCTTGTTGTTGGTGTTAAGGATAGTTATTATACATCAAATCCCGGAGATACAGCAGCCAGCCAGGATCCAAATTTTGACGGAGAATAAAATGATCAAACAAATAGTATATAATTTTTTATTTTTTATTTTTTGCGCCAACTGTTTCGCGCAGGAAGGGTTAAAACCTCTTATCACAAATATTAATTATTTGTATGGGGATCTTAAACCTGTTTCTGATAGACAGGCAATGAATAATTATATAAACAGATCTGCTTCTTCAGCAGTTTCAGCGCCTATCTTTATTGATGATTTTTCATATTCCTATTTACAGTCATATCCTAACCAAACTTTATGGAGCGATTCATCTACATATGTAAATTCAACTTTTGCTATTGCCCCATGGAGTATTGGCGTGGCAACCTTTGATGGCTTAAATAAACATGGCTATCCGTATACACCTAATCTTGTAAATCAACAAACCTCTTTACCTGCCGATACGCTTACAACTAAACCAATTGATCTTAGCACTTATTTTATAAGTGACAGCATTGCATTAACATTTTATTACCAGGCACGCGGCCGTGGTGATTCGCCTGAGTTAACAGATAGTCTTTTATTGGATTACTACAACCCTTTACAAAATAACTGGAAAACAGTTTGGTATCAACGCGGCAGCTCAAGCGCCAATACTAATGATACGATGTTTAAACGTGGGTACGTAAAAGTTGATTCGGCTTATTATTTTCAACCCGGTTTTAAATTCCGTTTCAGAAATAAGGCAACGACTGTAGGAAATTTTGATCACTGGCATTTGGATTATGTTGTGCTTGATATTAACAGGGGTATTATTAAAGATACAAGCAGTTTTGATTATGCTTTTGGTTATGTACCAACACCTTTAATAAAAAACTATGCAGCTATGCCGTGGAGGCAATATGATACAATGGATATGAGCCTTAAAAACTCTGTTTTTGTACGAAGCAATGGCTTAACAGGTAGCCAGGTAACTTATTCAAATACAGGCTATGATAATAATGATGTGGTATACACTAATTATTTCAGTGGTCCAATTAATGTGGATGAGATAACGGATGGCTTTTTTAAATATAAGGGTTGGATAAATATCACCCTATTATCCAACCCGGTAATTAAAGATACTTTTCCAGTTATGACAGGCCCGGTAGATTATAAACTAAAACATATTATATATCGCGGTAATAATCCCGCACCTGATTTTATACAAGCTAATGATACTGTTTTACAACATCAAACTTTTAGTAATTATTTTGCTTTTGATGACGGAAGTGCCGAAGGCGGCTATTATGTTAACGGCGTTGGCGGCAGAATGGCTGGAAAATATGTATTGAAAAAAAGCGATACACTGCGATCCGTTAAAATTTATTTTGACCAGGTGGGCTCACTAACCTCACAAATTTATAGTTTTAAAATTAAGATATGGGCTCCCGGCACAAATGGACCCGGTAATGCGCTTGTTTACAGCGATGCTACTGCTAGAGTACCTAACTATTTCTCAAATGCCAGCATAAATTCTTTTTCTGAATATTATATTTCTCCGGAATTAATATTAAATCAGGGCACTTATTACATCGGTATCCAGCAGGAAACCGCTGGTGGTGTTGTTGTGGGCTTTGATAAGAATCTAGATCATCATACAAGTTTTTATTACGATTCAGGTAACGGCTGGGCACAATCTTCTATATATGGTTCAATTATGATCCGCCCGGTATTTGGCACATCATTACCGGTAAGTGTAAAAGAGCTTACTATAAAGCCTGAAAATTTATTTTCAGTTTATCCTAATCCGGCTTCAAATAATTTTGTGATCAAATCACAACAAGTTGAAAAAGGCACTTACACTATTATTAATTCTATAGGTCAAAAAATTACAGAAGGCAATATCGAAACTTCATCACAAGTTATTAATACTGAAAATTTAAGTAACGGACTTTATTTTTTGATCTTAAAAATAAATGATAAGCTGGTTCAGCAAAATAAAATTATCATTCAACATTGATCATGTCTACCTTTGAAGAAGAGCCGGAAGAAATCAATGGCGAAGAAGAACAAACCCTTTACGAACATCACAACATAAAAGTTGAAAAAGGACAAGTGTCCATGCGTATTGATAAGTTTATTATGATACGCGTAGCACACACTACCCGCACAAAAATTCAAAATGCCTGTGATGAAGGGAGAGTTTTAGTAAACGGTAAGTCAGTAAAATCAAATTACAAAACAAAACCATTCGATGAGATCTCTATCGTATTAACCGTTCCACCGCGCGATATTGAAGTAGTTCCAGAAAACATTCCATTGGATATTACATTCGAAGACGATTATATTGTTTTAATAAATAAAAAGCCCGGCATGGTGGTTCATCCTGCCTATGGCAATTACAGGGGTACATTGGTAAATGCTTTGGCCTACCATTTTCAAAATTTACCAAAAACAAAAACAAAATTAAATAACGATCTGTATTTAGAACGTCCGGGATTAGTACATCGTATTGATAAAAACACATCCGGAATTATTATTATAGCAAAAACAGATGTTGCTATGGTACGTTTATCAAAAGATTTTTTTGACCGCACCATGGATAGAAAATACATTGCTATTTGTTGGGGCGATCTTAAAGAAGACGAAGGAACAATAGTGGGTAATGTTGGCCGCGACCCACGTGACAGAAAAAAAATGCATGTGTTTCCACCGGATAGTGAAGAAGGGAAACACGCTGTAACGCATTACAAAGTAATTGAGCGTTTTGGTTACGTTACATTTATAGAATGTAAATTAGAAACCGGGCGCACACATCAAATTCGTGTGCACATGAAAAGCATTGGCCATCCATTGTTCAATGATAATGAGTACGGCGGTGATATTATTTTAAAAGGATTAAATACAGCAAAGTACAAACAGTTTATTGAGAATTGTTTTAAGTTACTCCCCCGCCAGGCACTTCATGCAAAAACGCTGGGTATTACCCACCCTATTACCGGCGAAAAATTATTTTTCGATAGCGAAATTCCTGCAGATATGCAGGCCGTGCTTGAAAAATGGAGAAAATATATGAAAGACAAAGTATTAGAGTAAGATCAACTTTAATCACTTAATTAAAAAAGCCAACCATTTATCAAGCCAAAATCACTAAATACATTTTCATCTTTTCTTACTATCATCATTTTTTTAACTTTATAATAAAACTTAAATTATCAAGCCATGAAAAAAACATTAACTACATTCATTTTATTATTTCATTTAGCCTTAACGTTTAAAGCGCAGATCGTTTTTTGTCCACCCGGTGCAGAGTGGCATCATACATTTACAATGCTAGGCATGCCGCCCGTGCTTGGCACTGTTCAAAATCACACAACAAAATATATTAAAGATTCGATTATGGGCGTTGATACTGTAAAAGTATTGCAACATACCAGGTTTTTTAAAGAATGTAATTCCACTAATGCATATTTAACCTTAATAAAGCAAAAAGGAGATACTGTTTTTATGAAAAATGCCATTACTCAAAACACATGGCAGATACTTTATAATTTTGCTGCCTTGCCCGGTCATAGCTGGAAAAATTCTCTCCTAAATAGTAACAGTACAATAAGAACTTATACGATCACCGTTGATACCGTAAAATTTATAACAGTTAATAGCTTTACTTTAAAACAGCTTGTGGTAAAATATAATTTTAATCTTAATTCAAATATAGTTTCCGAAACTGCAAAAATAACCGAACGCTTTGGCTGCGATCAATTCTTATTCAACTATCATAATGAAACGTATGGACTTTGCGACTACGATTATTTTAGTGAATTTTTATGCTACCAGGACAGTACTTTTGGATTGAAACAGTTTACTAATAAGCCTTGTGATTATAATATAACAGTTGGCATAAAAGAAAACAGTAATATTTCTGCTTTTAATTTATTACCAAATCCGGCCGATACAAAATTAAGGATCGAATTGCTTAATGATCAACATATCACAAAAGCATTAATATTAAATAATCTTGGGCAAATAGTTTTGGATAAAGAAATAGATCCAATTGATAAAGAGATTTCAATTGATATACAAAAACTACCTGATGGGTTTTACACACTAAAGCTTCTTAATACATCCCGAAGTAACATCGCACTGAGCAAGCGTTTTATAATAGCAAGATAGTAATACCACATACAAACAAAAAAGCACCGTTTAAGCGGTGCTTTTTTGTTTTTAAATTAATTTAATATCCTGTTTATTTATTAAGTATCATTCTCTTTACAACCTTCTCTGTTCCACTTTTTACTTCTACTAAATAAACACCACCGGCTTGATTCTTAAGATCTACTTCGTGAATTGTTTGCGATACATTATTTAATTTATTTGAGTAAACATTTTGCCCTAACATATTGTAAACTGTTATTACAATATTTTGAGAAGTTGCAAAAGTTGTGATCACATTAAAGTTACCGTTAGATGGATTTGGAAATAAGCTAACAGCATTATTTAAAACAGAATTCTCTCTTACCCCTGTTGCACAATCAATAATTGGTAAAATAGCCAGATTAAAATTACGTGTTCCACCCCATGCTGTTTTCATATCATGCCAGCTATTATCACTCCATTTTTCCCAACCAGTATTGCTGCTACCGGTCATTTTATCAAAAACAACAACAGTATCACCAGGAATGTTAGGTAGTGTTACCGAAGCAAAAAACCCTCCTGATGTTGGTGCATTTACAGGTGATGAGAATATAAATTTATATGGCATAATTACAGGCACGCCAAATGCCAGTCCCGGATTACCGCAGTAACTAACGCTTGTTGTATTTGTAGTTGCAGCAATTGTAGATAGATTTGATGTAGTTGATCCTATTAACGAACCCGGAGCAGAAGCTGCCGAAGAACCGTTATAAATTTTCATATCCACATTGCTATTTCCATCGGTACCTACCCCAATATAATTAAAAAATAAAACCACAACTCCGCTAATTACGGGATTAGTTGCACTCGCGTATTTTGATGCACTTATAAATTCTGCTTTTTCAAGATCACCATAACAATTGGTACCTGAAATATAACCTGCTTTACCTGCACCCTGCGGGCAAAATGTTTCACTTGCAATTGCAGATGCTCTTCTTAAACCCAGAGGATTTGCCAATGTATCTGTATTGGTGAAATTTGAAACTGTATAAGAACAAGCTACAGGACCACCACCACATAACGTAGCCGAGCTTGCCGTTAATTGTGTTCTGAACGGGCAGTTAGACATTGCGGTTTGCACACGATCACGTTGGTCTGGTGTAAACATATACATACAGGCATCGTCAGAATAATCCATAAAATTCATGAACATATCACCATCAGGGCCATTAGAGCAGGTAACATGCGGATATCCAGGGCAACCGACATTTTCTTGTTGTTGCGCAGGCGTATCGTTACAAAAATCATTCCCACAACTTGCATCGCCCCAAATGTGGCGTAAACCAAGCCAATGGCCAATTTCGTGTGTTGCTGTTCTGCCTTTATTATAAGGTGGTGATAATGATCCGATATCACCAATACTTCTGCTCCAGCACCACACACCGTCTGTTGTTGTAGTTCCTAATCCACTTGTTAAACCACTTAAGCCTGTGCTTGGAGGAAACGTGGCATAACCTAATAAACCTACAGCGCCATCTACATCAGTAAGCCACATATTTAAATAACGCGTAGGATCCCAAATAGTATTTGGCTTAATTGTATTTTCGATATAATTTCTAAAATTAGTTATTGTAGTAAATGAAGTTGGATTAGCCCAACTATTAGTTGTATAATTTATGCGTTCAATACCGGGCTCAGCTAAAGTAGCTCCCGAAGGATTTTTTTGAGCAAGACAGAAGTTAACGTTACAATTAGAAACAAGTGAGCTAAACGCGGTACTTGAAACATTACCAACATTTAAACCTGTGCCGGCAAAATCATTATTTAAGATCGTTATTTGTGAATTAATTTGTGCCTGTGAAATGTTTGGGTACGAGCCAACGCCTTGTCCACCATGTATTACGTGAAAAATTACAGGTATGGTATAATTAGCGTTTTGATTTTTTTGCGCAGAATTGTTTTTCTTAAACTCCTCTACCTTTTTATTGAACCACTCATTCCATTCAGCACCCGGATCTCCGGTTCCACAAGCTTTTTTGGTTATTTTATTTGTTTGAGCAGAAGCAAAAACTGAAATAACAGAAAACAATAAAATGAATAAATGTTTTTTCATGGGATAATTTTTATGTGATAATTTAATTTTAATTGAAATTACAAAATAAGTCTGAGATACAAAACACACATCTTTGTTCGTTTTTAACAGAATTAATCGAAGATCTTACCAGGATTTAATATATAATTTGGATCGAAAACTTTTTTAATGTTCTTCATTAATTCTAAATGAGAAGCAGAAAACACAATTGGCAAATATTGTTTTTGTACCAGGCCAATGCCATGCTCACCGCTAATAGTGCCTCCAAGAGCTTTACACAATTCAAAGATCTCTACAATTCCTTTTGGCAGATCGTTATCCCACACTTCATCACTCAAATCACCTTTAATAATATTTACATGTAAATTACCATCGCCTGCATGACCATAACAAACAGATTTAAAGCCGTATTTTTTTCCAATTTCTTTTACACCTTTTAAAAGTGTTGGCAATTCGGCGCGGGGTACAACCGTGTCTTCTTCTTTATAAACGCTATTACTTTTTACAGCCTCTCCTACTTTTCTTCTTATTTTCCACAAAGCATTTTTTTGTTCAGCGCTATCTGCAAATAAAATTTCATCACAATTATTTGCCTGCATTACACCGCTAATAATTTCGCAATCGCTCATTAATACATCCATATTATTGCCATCCACCTCAACTAACAATAAAGCCTGCCATTCAGGCTTAATTTCAAAATTAACTTCGCCCGAATATTTTATGCTCCAGTCAATAGCATCGCGCTCCATAAACTCCATTGCGCTTGGTGTAATACCAGCACGAAACACTTCGCCCACGGCTTTGCAAGCCTGCTCTGCACTGGTAAAAGGAATAAGCATTAACAGATCGTGTTTTGGCAACGGAATTAACTTAAAAACTATTTTGGTTACGATCCCCAAAGTGCCTTCGCTACCAACCATTAAATGTGTAAGGTTATAACCGGTAGAATATTTTAAGGTGTTAGCGCCTGTCCAGATAACTTCGCCGTTAGGCAAAACAACTTCTAAATTTAAAACGTAATCGCGCGTGGTACCATATTTAACGGCTTTTGGGCCGCCGCTGCTATGTGCGACATTTCCACCCAAACTACAGCTTCCCCAGCTGGCTGGATCTGGAGGATAGAATAATCCAACTTTTCTTACCTCTTCCTGAAAAATATAATTAATAACTCCGGGTTCAACAGTGGCTTGTAAATTACGTTCATCAATAAATAAGATCTTATTGAATTTCTCCATACTTAAAAGCACGCCACCTTTAATTGGAAGCGCGCCTCCACTTAAGCCTGTACCGGCCCCACGGGTGGTTAAAGCAATTTTATTTGCATTGCAAATTTTAGATACACTTGCCACTTGCTCTACTGTTTGGGGTTTTACCACAACATCAGCATAAAAAACAAAATCTTCGGTCTCATCCCGCCCATATTTCTTTAATTGTTCTTTATCGCTGCTTATAAAGTCTTTACCCACAGCGTTTTCAAGATCTTTAAAGGTTATTGACGTTACTTTGTTATAATTAATATTCACCATCAAAAAATTAATAGTTAAAAATAATAATTTTGCAGACAAGCTGGATTTTACATTGAAATTATAATTAACAATCTTATTAAATAACCACATAGACACATAGTGTTAAAATGACCCAAGAACTCACAAAAAAATATCTTGACGAATTAACATACGAAGTTGTTGGATCTGCAATTGAAGTACATAAAACTCTGGGTAGAGGGTTATTAGAAAGTGTTTATCATCAATGTATGCAGGAGGAGTTACGACATAGAAAAATAAATTTTTGCACAGAGCTCAGAATCCCATTAATATATAAAACAAAGGAGTTAAGTCTTGATTTTAGATGTGACTTATTTATTGAAAATTGTTTGGTTACAGAATTAAAATCAATTAATGGGGCTATCTCTGTGTTTGAAGCACAGCTTCTAACCTATATGAAACTTTTAAAAGCGCCCAAAGGTATCTTAATAAATTTTAATTGTACCAATATTTTTGGTGAGGGTCAAAAGACTTATGTAAACGAATATTTTAAATTATTAAATGAAAAGTAACTATGTGTCTATGTGGTTAAAAATCATCAAGCAATGTTCATAAACACTCATACGCATTTACAGTTATACGACGCTAAGATAGAATTAGTGAATTTACACGTCGATTCTACCGAGAAAGCTAATTTATATTCTTATGGTTTACACCCCTGGTATCTTGATAAAGAAACTTACGAAGCACAACTGGGCAAACTAGAAGTAATAGCCCACGAAAAACGCTGCATTGCCATTGGTGAATGCGGCCTTGACAAACTAAGCAAAGTAGATTTCGATTTCCAGGAAAAAGTATTTGTTGAGCAAATAAAAATTGCCAATAAAATTAATAAACCTTTGATCATTCATTGTGTTAAAGCATTTAACGAGCTTATTAATTGTTTAAATTTAAATGACAATAAAGTACCGGTTATCGTGCATGGTTTTAACAATAATGAAAATATTGCACGTGTAATGGTAAACGAAGGTTATTATTTTTCTTTTGGAAAGGCGTTGTTGGGTTATGAATCAAACGCTGCAAAAGCCATAAAAAATGTTGGACGTAAAAATTTCTTTTTAGAGACCGATGATGCTGACCTTTCAATAAAATATGTTTACAGAAAAGCGGCTGAGATATTAGGGGTTGATGAGGAAATAATAAAACAACAGATACAAAGTAATTTTGAAACCGTTTTTAAAATGCAATTATAATGGATACAAGCTGGATGGAACGCACCTCTTTACTGGTTGGTAAAAAAGGATTAGAAAAATTAAATAACGCACATGTCTTAATTGTAGGCTTGGGCGGCGTTGGCTCTTATGCTGCGGAAGCCATTGCCAGAAGTGGTGTTGGAAAAATGACAATTATTGATGGTGATACCGTTGATCCAACAAACCGTAACAGGCAATTACAAGCTTTGGTTTCAACGCACGGACAAAACAAAGCACATTTAATGGGCGAAAGGATCAAATTAATTAATCCCGATGTTGAGCTTACTATTGTAGATTCTTTTAAAACACCCGATGACATGAAAGAATTTATGCAACAAAAGTTTACTTATGTGATCGATGCTATTGATAGTATCTCGCCAAAATTATATTTGTTGCAAATGGCATATTATAATAATCAGCGTATAATTTCGAGTATGGGTGCCGGGGGCAAAATGGATCCTACACAAATACGTGTAGTGGATATTTCTAAAACTGAAGTTTGCCCAATGGCCCAATACGTGCGTAAACGTTTACGTTACATGAATATTTACAAAGGCATTAAATCTGTTTTTAGCGCAGAGAATCCTGCAAAACATTCTATTATGAAAACAGATGGAAGTAAATTTAAAAAATCGGCATATGGCACAATTTCTTATTTGCCCGCAGCGTTTGGCTTAACCTGCGCATCAGTAGTAATACGTGATATTGTAGAATGGAAAGAAGTAAAAACGCCTAAGAAAAAAGCGTAATTATTTATTCAAACCCATTAAAACCATTAATACAAAAGCAAAAAGAATTTGATACGACAAATGTTTCGAAAAAAACATTTCGTTTGCAGCGAGTGTTAATTGTTTCATACCAGATTTTAGAGATTTACTTATACAAGATTAAAGATCATTAATCTGTTTGTTAAAAGCCAGCATTTTAACAATTTGTTTTAAGCAATTAGACGAATTATTGTTTTTTAGCCGCGAGCCTACCGGTACTTCCGATAGCTAAAAATGACTATCTCCAACTTTTTATATTAAGGACCTTGCAGTAAGATCTGTTAATCCCTTCATTGGTTCGTTCAACTACTTTAACAATTAGCGTTGAATCATTTTTCCACATAATTTTTTCAGGACCCCAATTATTTAGCTCTCTTAAGCCGGCAGAAATATACATGGCGTTTTCAATTTTAAATAACTGTATACCATTTGTTGTAAAACCTGCTTCCATATCCATATTTACGCACACAAATTGTTTTTTATTGGGCGATACAACAGGATAGCCTATTGCAAATAAAGAATCACCAGTATATTTGTTTACGATCAACACATCATAATACTCGTATCGCATTCGCGAAACAACATAGCCGTTAATATCCTTATTGAGGCCTGTAAATGAAAAATATTCCATGTCATCTCCATCAGAATTTATATTCTTTAATTTTACTATACGGCCATTATCGCATTTTAAGAATAACGTATCTCCTTGCCTGCTTGCAACATCTTTACTTTTTTCAATAGATAAGGAATCCGAATCTTCGGTAAAATCAAAATCATCAAAGGTAAAATTACTATCTGCAAGATCTTGCATATTATATACTTTAGCACCTATAGTTAAAGTATCAAATTGTGGTTTTGTAATTTCTTCAATAGCTTTTTCAATTTTTTCTTCTGAACAACTAAATGCAAATACAATTAAAATAAACGGAATGATGTTTTTCATAAAATTGAAGATAAAAAAAATCCCTCTTTTTAGAGGGATTTTTAAATTTTATTCTTTTACTTCTCCATCACCGTCATTTACTTTTTCGGTTTCAACTTCTACTTTGTTTGAATCTCCGGTATCATAATACCTGTTATACTCTCGTATAGCATTTGCAATAGCTTCTTTATTAAAGGTAAATTTATCAAGATTCTCCCAGATCTCCTGGTGATCTTTCATGTATGGTTTAATGTCTTTTTTGTAAAATTTTTGAGAGATCTGTCTTATTTCTCTTAAGTCTTTATTTGCCTCATCAGCTTTAGTATCGTGAATAAAATAAATACTTTCAATTATTGGCTCTCCACCTAAAGTACTTGGATATTTGTATTCATAAAAACAAAGACGACCTTTTGCTAAATATTCAATATAAACCTCGCCGGCATCAAATGGTATAACTGTAAAATTTCTTCCATCAAAACCATACTTTTTTGCTTTTTTAGTAGTTACTGCTGCTAATTTTGCAGATCCTTTTTTAAAGTTAAAACCTTTATAAAAATCAGTTTCACCACCCAAAGGGTTGGTTTGAATTTCACCTTTTGTGGTATCATTTTTTAAGCCGCAATAATAACCTGGAGTTACCGTTGCTGCCATTTTTGGATCCTTTTTGGGCTGTGCCAGTACAACTACTGTTGAAGCTATAAATAAAGCTGAAAGTAATTTCTTCATAATTTTACATTTGTAATTATTACCAAATATATTTATATCTGTCTTAAACACAAAATTTTAAGTCCCATTTTGTGAATTTTTAAAGCCATAAAACAAAAAAATCCCCAAAAACACTGTTTTGAGGGATTCTTTCAATCAAAATTTGATGTTATTTTCTTTCAAGAACTTCATCGATCATGCCGTATTCTTTCGCTTCCTGGGCTATCATCCAGTAGTCACGATCACTATCAGCCCAAACTTTCTCATATGTTTGCCCGCTATGTGTAGCAATAATATCGTATAATTCTTTTTTCAGCTTTTGGATCTCTCTTGCAGTTATCTCAATATCGCTGGCTTGTCCTTCTGCACCGCCTAATGGCTGGTGGATCATAATACGCGCGTGTTTTAAAGCAGTACGTTTACCTTTAGCACCGGCACACTGTAATACAGCGCCCATACTTGCAGCCATACCTGTACAAATTGTAGCCACATCCGGCTTAATGATCTGCATCGTATCATAAATACCTAAACCTGCATACACACTACCTCCTGGTGAGTTAACGTAGATCTGGATGTCTTTTTTTGCATCAACACTTTCTAAAAAAAGTAATTGTGCCTGAACGATGTTAGCAACCTGGTCGTTAATACCTGTTCCTAAAAAGATAATACGATCCATCATCAAACGTGAGAACACGTCCATTTGCGCTACGTTAAGCTGACGCTCCTCGATGATATATGGAGTTAAAGAAGATTGAATACGCGAAGTATAACTATCGTAAGTTAAACTATTAATGCCCACATGTTTTGTAGCATATTTTTTGAATTCATTATTGTCGAACATAATTTTAAATTTTTAATTAAACCAAATGTAGTATTTGAAATGTATCCTTTCAAATAATGTGCAAAACTTTATTAACGCTAAATTGTCATGTATTTTATGCTTTTAATACGGCTTAACATTAGTATTATAAAACCGGTTTTGATTAACTTTTAACTGTTATTAAGTTAATTGATACTGAGATAATTAAGCCTTAAAATTTGCAAATTTTGTAATATATATTTTGAAAGACAGTTATTGTATATTAAACGGGCACCTCATCAGCATTTACGAGCCAAGTGTTGCCTTTAACAACCGCGCCTTCAGGTATGGCGATGCTTTGTTTGAGAGCATTCGCTTTTGCAATAACAAAGTAATGTTCTTACGTGATCATATTACACGTTTAAAACTGGGCATGACAGTTTTGCGCATGAACCTGCCAGCAGAGTTTAATACGGAGAACATTCATGAGCTGATCATGCAATTATTAAAACATAATACACATGCACCCAATGCACGAATACGCTTAACCGTTTTTAGAAATGAAGGCGGCTATTATACACCCGAAACAAATGACATTTCTTTTTTAATTGAAAGCGAAGAGATAGAGGGCCCTTACGAATTAAATCAAAAAGGTTTTTGGGTAGATGTTTATTCAGATCTGAAAAAGCCGCTTAATAAATTAGCCAATTTAAAAACTGCAAACGCTTTGTTTTATGTTATGGCCGGCCTTGCAAAACAAAGCATGAAGCTGGATGAATGTTTTTTAATTAATGATACAGGTGCCATTTGCGAAAGCATCAGCTCTAATGTTTTTGTTGTAAAAAATGGCACTTTGTATACGCCGCCTTTAACCGAAGGTTGTGTAGCGGGTGTTATGCGCAAACAAATTATGAGCCTGGCCACACAAAATAAGATCTTAACTTTTGAAAGTGCTATTACAATTAATACCTTAATGAATGGTGACGAGATATTTTTAACCAACAGCATTAAAGGTGTACAATGGGTAGGCCAGTTCAAACAAAAATATTATACCAACCAAACCGCACAGTTTTTTACAGATAAATTAAATCAACTTACAACAGCAATTTAAATATGCACCAACAGATCATTGGCATTATTGAAGCCACACTTAAAACATTAGGTATTAACCCTACAGAAGCAAAAATAAACGAAGGACAATACAACATTAGTAAAGATAAAAGCACAGAAGTTTTAATAGATGTGTGGGAAGAGAATGAGCGTGTATTTTTTCAGGCACTGAGCCCTGTTACCAAATTAAAAGATGTACAAAAAGCAGAAGTGTTAATGATGTTGCTGGAAGAAAATCACGGCCTTGTAGAAGCCTCGTTTGCTGTAGCTAAAGATGATATTATTATTAAAGAAACCATTGAGTGTTCTGCCTTTTTTAACCAGGAGCGCGCCATAGCAACTATTTCACGCATTGCTTTTTATTCGGAAACGTATAGAAATAAGTGGGCGATGTAATTACGGGTCAGCCGTAAAAGTTGGGGAGCAGGGTAAAAATAGTTAGCTTTCGGTTCACTAATCCTTAAAGATATCACACACGATTTTATAGAAAACGTATTTCCTTCGGAGCTGATGGA
>JACDED010000165.1 GCA_013816615.1 Bacteroidota bacterium | reverse complement strand
GCAATGGATAGCGCAGTTATAGGAATTAAACGTTTAAATAAAAATAAAGCATATTTAACATCATTAACTAATCGCAATCACTTATTGTATAATTTAGAACACTAATTAGTATGAGCACAAGCAAAAGCTGCCGTAAACAAAAATAATATGAATAAAATCCGTTTCATTTTCAATACAAACTTAAGAAATAATGTAATGGCTAAATATTTTTAGCTAACAGTAAAACATGAGAAATGTTTAAAGGAAAAGTTTATCAGCGCAGCGTTCGCCGTCCATAGCCGCGCTTACAATACCCCCGGCATAACCCGCACCTTCGCCACAGGGAAAAAGATTTTTTAATTGCGGATGATGTAAAAGATCTTTATCCCGCGGTATACGAACCGGTGTTGAGGTGCGAGACTCTACGCCAACAATTAACGCTTCATTGGTTAAATAGCCCCGCATTTTGCCGCCAAAGGCCTTAAAACCTTCTTTTAAAGCGGGGCTAATTAATTTACCAAGCACCTGTTGCATATCCACACTTTTTAAACCCGGCTGATAACTACAATCAGGAAGGTTAGAGCTGAATTTACCATTTGTAAAATCAACTAAACGTTGTGCCGGAGCGGTTTGTGTTTTGCCACCAAAACTCCAGGCAGTTTTTTCTAATTGTTTTTGAAATTCCAAACCTGCCAGGGGACCAAAACTTTTATAAGCGTCGAAATCAGACAACTCCAGCCCAACAACAATACCGCTATTTGCAAAAGGGTTATTCCGTTTACTTGGGCTCCAGCCATTAGTAACAACTTCTTGTTGAGCTGTGGCACAAGGTGCAATAATACCACCGGGGCACATGCAAAAAGAATAAACACCCCGGCCTTTTACCTGGTGCACCATACTGTAACTTGCGGCCGGTAAAAAATCCCGTTTTTCAATAACCTCCTGCGGGTTGCCGCAATGATACTGTATCTTATCAATCAATTCCTGCGGATGCTCTGCCCTTACACCTAAAGCAAATGGCTTGGCTTCCAGCAAAATATTTTTAGAATTTAAAAGCTCGTAGATATCCCTTGCCGAGTGGCCTGTTGCCAGTATCAGTTTTTGGATTGGGATTTCTTCTTCGCCAACTTCGCTTAAAACCCTAATAGATCTGATCACATCTTTTTCTGTTTTAAGATCTGTTAATTTGGTATTGAAACGAATTTCGCCGCCAAATTTTAAAATCGTTTCGCGAATTTTTTCAATTAATTGCGGTAATTTATTGGTACCGATATGCGGGTGCGCATCTATTAAAATTTCTTCGGTTGCACCGTGATATACGAATGCTTTTAAGATCTTATCAATATCACCGCGTTTGTTAGAGCGTGTGTAAAGCTTGCCATCACTATATGTACCAGCACCGCCTTCGCCAAAGCAATAATTACTTTCGGGGTTTACGATCTGTTCTTTATTTATTGCAGCAAGATCTCTTCTTCTGTCCTTTATATTTTTTCCACGTTCAATAACAATGGGTTGTATTCCTAGCTCCAAACAACGTAATGCTGCAAATAAGCCCGCGGGTCCGCTTCCAATAATATGACAGCTTTTTGTTGAAGAAGAAACATCGGTATAATTTACATCAATTTGCTCAGTAGGCAATGCTTCATCAATGGCTGCTAAAACAGTTAAATTAATTTCTATTTTTCGCGAACGCGCGTCAATACTGCGTTTCAGGATCTTAATAAATAATGTTGAGTTTTCTTTAATCTGGAGCTGGTGTTTAACTTCTTCTTTTAACAGTTGTTCGTTAACTGCCGTTTGTGGACTAACCTTAAGTTGTACTTTTGTTTGCATAGTGTATGGAAGGATTTTATCCTTCAAATTTTAATTTTTAGCCTTCAAACGTAATTGTAAAAACAACCATACGCGAGCGCACTTTATCTAAGCTATTTGTAAAGATACTATTCTCGGGCCGTAACAAATTTCGTGTACCGATCAATAATTTTAATTCGAGACCGAGTTTAAAATATTCCAAATAAAAATCGGTACCAGCGCCTGCACTATAAAAAATATCATCACGTTTTAATTTTACGTTATCATCTAACTGGTTTGGCCCACCAGTGCTAACGCCTGCGGCTTTTTTACGAGACGCCAAATCTAAAGAGTACCCGCCACCGCCAATAACATAAGCACTAAAATTCCCCAGCCGTTTGGATTGGATCTTGGCTTCTAATGGCGCAAAAATAAAAGCAGATTCTACTAATTTTTGAAATATTTTAGAACTATCACGCGCTGTATTGGATAAGTAATATTCTATTTTTCGCGAAGCAAAACTAATACTTGGAGTAAAACGAATGCGTAAATAATCGTGCAAACGGGCATCGCTTACAATACCAATAGCAAAGCCGGGGGCGGGACGTGAATAAACGGCTTTCATGTGGTAACGCGTAGTGCCAATAATTGTATCCGGGAATTGCGAATTTGGTTTTGGGTTTAGTCTAAAGTCGGTTGAATTGCCGGCAATAGTAAAACCAAAATGTAATTTTTGTTTGTAGAATTTAGGCAAATGCACGCCATACCCATCATTTTCTTGTGAAAAAGAGTTAAAAAAAAGTAAAAAGGTAATGGCTATGAAGATGAGTCTTTTCAGATGCTTATATAACGGTTTTAATTTGTTTTAATTATGTAAAGTTATTGATTTTGTTGAGTTTAATAATGGGCTAAACGAATAAAAATCCTAAATTTGCACCGTTATGGAAATTCAGGTTTTAAAGTCCAAGTTGCATTGTGTAACTGTTACACAGGCAGAGTTGGATTATATTGGCAGCGTTACTATTGATGAGGATCTGATGGAAGCTGCTAATTTTATAGAGAATGAACAGGTTCATATTTTAGATAAAAATAATGGCGAGCGTTTTATCACTTATGTAATAAAAGGCGAAAGAGGCAGCGGCGTTATTTGTTTAAATGGCCCGGCGGCATTACGTGTAAAATTGGGCGATGTTGTAATTATTATTTCTTATGCAAGCATGGATTTTGAAAAAGCTAAAAGCTTTCGTCCATGGGTTGTTTTTCCGGATACAAAAACCAATAAATTAAAATAAAGTGGCCACAATAAAAAGCACTAAATCTATAATACAATTTATTGTTTTACTTGGCGTAGGGGTTTTGTTTATTTGGTTATCGGTAAGGCAAATTACACCAGAACAGCGAGGTGAAATTTTTGATGCATTCCGACAAGCCGATTATTTTTGGGTTGTTATTTCTCTTGTAATATCTCTACTTAGCCATTTTTTACGAGCCTATCGCTGGAATTATTTATTAAAACCAACAGGCCATAAGGTAAATTTACTAAATGCAAATTGCTACGTTCTAATTGGATATTTGACCAATTACGGCATTCCGCGCATGGGTGAGATTTCGCGCTGTACAGTAGCTGCAAAATACGATGATGTTCCTTTTGAAGTAGCATTTGGAACTGTGATAACGGAAAGGATAATTGATTTTATTTTATTTTTACTAATATTTGCCTTTACATTTTTTGTTCAGTTTACTGAATTAACAGGGCTGGCTAATGAATATATTTTTGATCCAGGATTGAACTGGTTAAGAGGAATTACGCAAAGTCCTACAAAAACAATTATGCTCATTTCGATAGGTGCGATAATGTTGCTCGCTTTTTTTCTTCTTAGAAAAAAATTCTCTAAACTTTTAAAAGGCAAACTCGGTGGTATTATTAAAGGCATGGGACAAGGCCTTGGCTCCATTGCAAAAATGGAAAAGCCTTTTCGGTTTATTGTGCTAAGCTTTTTGATCTGGGCTTGTTATTTTTATTCGTTATACGTTTGTTTCTTTGCTTTAAAGGGCACATCGCATTTAGGACAATCAGAATGCCTTACCTTGTTACTATTTGGTACCTTTGGCGTTATCTTTGCGCCGGGCGGTCTGGGGGCTTATCCCGCCATTGTGGGAGGCATTTTAGTTGCCACTTATCATGTAGACATTGTGTCGTCGTTTGCATTGCCATGGCTTTTATGGACCAGCCAATTTATTTTGATCTTATTTTTTGGATTAATAAGTTTTGCAGTTTTACCACTTTATAACAAGAATAAAAATGTCGTTTCACCAGCAGCTGAAAAATAAAATCGTATCAAAAGAAGATGCGCTAAATAAAATAAATACGCACAAGGGTAACGGTAAAAAAATTGTTTTTACAAATGGTTGCTTTGACATTATTCATCCCGGCCATGTTGATTATTTGAGCCAGGCAAGGGACCTCGGAGACGTTTTAATTTTAGGATTGAATACAGATAATTCGGTAAAGCGATTGCAAAAAGCACCTAACCGCCCTATTAATAATGAACAAGCGCGCGCCTCTGTTTTAGCGGCTTTAGCAAGCGTTGATCTTATTGTTTTATTTGATGAAGAAACGCCTTATGAATTAATAAGCTTTTTAAAACCGAATGTATTGGTAAAAGGCAATGATTATGAAGTAGAAAAAATTGTTGGCTATGACGTGGTAACAGCCAATGGCGGTAAGGTTATTACTATCCCTTTTTTAGAAGGTTTTTCAACTACAAATCTTATAAAGAAAATTCTGTTGTAAAACTTTGAGTTATATTTCGTCCCTACGGGACTTATTCCTTCATGCTTTTGTTCAAATTCTGTTTTAATTATGCATTTAGTATTTATTAAAGATGTAATGCGACCCTTTAGGGACTTGATGCTTTTAGGAAATTTGTAAACCGAAATTTAAGTCCGGACGAAACAATGAACTATTAGTTCTGCTTAAGTGGAATATATGTTTTACCGTTCTCTATCACAATGTGATTAGATACAGATAGAACCTCTATGGCTTCCATAAATAATGCTTTAAGCATAGGTCTGTCACGCTCCCAGAACTGATCCATCACCGCTTTGAGAGAATCTTCTATCTTTTCTATTTTGCAGGAAGCAATCCTCCCTAAATAAAAAATAACTATTTCTGATTTTAATTTTAGTTGACCTTCATCTGGAGACGAAACAATTTCTTCTTTTAGTTTTGGTGCTATTGAAATTTCTTTGTGTGGTTTTATACTTTCAACAACTTTGTTTACGCTGTGAGTTGTTGGCTCTATACGCTTTACAGCCCATCCTTGTCCGTTCAATAAAGCGCCGCATGTAAATTTTAATTGATGTGTTTTTTCAATATATTTTACTAACGTGCTCGGGCTTGCCTTGCGATTCCAGTCTTTTTTTTCAATGAGAACGGCTTCACCCACATTGAGATTAAGAAGTGAATTAAAAATAAGCGAACTACGACCTTTTCCTTTAAGCGCAAGGTTGTTAAACTCTTCTTCTTTGAGAATTTTCATAATTTTTAGTGCAAAAGTGTTGTGTATAATCGTTTTAAACGTTGCTTTAACGAAAAAGGTTACGAAATAAGCTTGTTCAGGCCGTCGGTAAATGCTGTATAAACAGTGTTTAAAAGTGGTATAAATGATTTATAAGACTAAAAATGTGTGTATAATATATTAATAATCAGATAATTAACAAGTTGAAAATAATGTTGAAAGATGTGTTTTCGCTTCTTGCATTATTAACAAAAAAACGTGGTTATAAACAAAATTAAGCCATCTTGAAACGCATTTTAAATCTAAAATAGGGCTAAGTCGGCCTAAAAAAGAAGCTGCGTTAAAACGACTGCATTCGCAGTTTAAAATCTCAGAAAATAAAAAAGTCCGCTTTTTGGGCGGACTTTCATTAAAAAATAGAATTATTTATTAAGTTAGTTAAATAGGAAGATAGATTTAGTGTTGAATAATTATTTTTTTGTAATAATTTAAACCTGCGGCATCTATCATTTCAATTGTATAAAGCCCTGACGGAAGTTGGTCTGTAAAAATTTCTACCTGGCCCTTGCTAATTATTTGTTTAGTATTTAACTGCTCGCCAAAATTATTCCAAACAAAGATTTCTGCGGCAGAAAGATTTACGGCAGCAGTTATAAAAACAGAATTATTAGCAGGATTAGGATATACAGTAAGCGGATTACCTGTATTATTTTCTGTTAAGTTTGTTGGTATAAAAGCACAGTTACAAGTTGAGTTAAACTGGCTGCAGGGCAACATATTTACTTTTAAGGTATAATATGCATTATTTATATTTCCTTTCATGTATTCCATATTAAAAAAGGAAGCTTCCATAATGCCGTAACCTACTTTTCCCTGGTGCTCTACACGAATGATAATATCTGTATTTGCATGGTTAAAGCCATGAATGATAGCAGTCGCATCAAAAGGCATGTGACCCACGTTGGCTTCACCCCCTGCATTGCACACAAATTGCAGATCAGGAATAGTATCAAAATTTTTACCATACCATTCGCCTGGTTTTGGCCCTGCACGATAAACTTTTAAACAGGCATTATTTAAGATCATATTATTTTGATCTTTAAAAGTTATAAAATTATTTTGAGGCAATTCCTGTAAAAACTCTCCATTATTGTACGGAGAATTAAAATTTCCTTTAGTAGCTCTGTGATAAGCAATACGGTTTAAAGCAAGCGCTTCGTATTCGGCAATACTATCATAAGTACCACCCATCAGAGCCTGATTTTTCCCAAAGTATAAAATATCCCATACAATTGTAGGCATTAAAGGCGAAGTGCTAACCAATGTATTACCTTCTTTTAAATGCACGTGTGTATCGTGTATATCGAAGCCGTAATTATCTTTTAAATAACGTGCATGGCCTAACTCATGCAATAAACTTCCTTCAAAAAAGAAGGGGTTATTATCATTAGCCGAAGTATGATTACTGTAAAAAGTAGTATAATTCACTGATGGAAATCCCCATTGCAAATCAACGGTATGATCCTGGTCATTGGGGTGATTAGTGGCCAGGCCCCAGCCTAAAGGCAAGGCCCCGTCGGGCATTACTGCAATACTGTCTACTCTAATTCGGTCTAATACTCCGTTAGGGGCAGAAGGATAAACTGCATTTTGAAACATGGCATTCCATCGTTTTACATGTAGCATTTGCGCCCAGTCATCCCAACTATTGGTTCCAACGCCAAGCAAATATTGATAATCGTGAAAATAATTGTAAATGGATTGTTCTACATAAAATATTTGTGAAATGGAATTGGTGTATATTTTAAGTTTATTATTTTGCTCACTTGTTTCTGCAATAACATTAAGATTATCGATAAAAAATTCAATACTATCTTTTATAAACGTCCACGATTGTTGAATTTCAGCGGTTTTTTCCTGGTTAGGCAAAAAATTTAGTGTACCAGTGCTTATGGTTACATTGTTTTTTTTCCACTGGTAAGATACGGCTGTGTATGTGTTTGGTGACCAGTTTTTGATATGTACCCGCCAGGTTATAATTTGTCCAACTGTTGGCCAACCGTCAACCGTAGGGTTTGTGCTCCCCCACACATAATTAATTTCGGGCAGACGTTTTATATAACGTACAGAAAGGTCGGGCTCATTAGGTAACTGCGAAATTGTTTGAGAACACAAAGCTTGCCAAGTCATTACAATAAGCAAGACAATTTTTATTTTGCAAAGATTTTTCATGACCGGATCATTAAAAATTAATAATTCTGAGAACAGATTCCGAGAAAGAGATCCGAAACTCATATTTATACAAATATACGGTATAACATGGCGTTTGACTCTGATACTAATTAGTGTTCTAAATTATACAATAAGTGATTGCGATTAGTTAATGATGTTAAATATGCTTTATTTTTATTTAAACGTTTAATTCCTATAACTGCGCTATCCATTGCTTGGTCTATTGT
>JACDED010000045.1:4503-31911 GCA_013816615.1 Bacteroidota bacterium | reverse complement strand
TGCCTACTCTGTTCACGGTTTTCGGCCTATCCGTCACTTATCGAAGCTGTTATTACTTTTTAATTTTTTCGCCATCTATAAAGAAAACACTTTCAAAACCCTGATCGTATCTGCCATAATCAAAAGGATATTTCGGATCTCCATTCATAATTGGAGAATATGGAAAAACAAAAGGTTCTGAATATTTTCCATTTCCTTCATACAACATTCTTAAGCGGCCGCCAGTAAATTTATAGTGTCCATCGATGGGATCTTTAAAAGAAAAATAAAAAACGTGGTTACCGATTTTTTCTGTTGGATAATTATTTAAGTCTTTTAAAGGCGTAAAGTCGCCAGATCCTTCTGCCTCATCAAACGTAAGCATAAACACTTCTGTAATTTTAAAACGTGATTTTATGATGTTTATAAGTGTTGTATTTGAGTAAGAAGAGTAGCCTGCCTTTGAACTCCTTGTAAATACTATTGGTAAAGGCATTGTTTTTACTGTTTCTGCACTTTCTTTTATATATAATTTTTCGGCATTTTTTTCAGCTTCTTCTCCCGCCTGCTGACCTTTATTGTAAAAAATTTCTATTTGTTCTTTTGTCGCTTTTGTATAATCAATTGCAATTTCGCCAAGAGCCTCGAGTTTTTTAAAGCCATTATAGTTCAAGTTGTAATCTGTAGCGAGCGAAAGTTCAAAATTTACAATTTTTTTGGGATGAGCATTCCCATAAAAAGTTCGATAAAATCCTAGATTATTATCGTAGACATCTTTTGCATTTTGCAGTGTGGGAAAAACATCAAATTCAATATAACTATTATTGAACTCGCTTGGTCTTAATATTTTTATAACTGATATTGTAGTTATATTGTCATTTAAACATTTAATATCAATTTGTATTTGTGTTGCTTTATCTCCGCTCAAATAATCTTTTAATGGTTTTTGAAGTATTAGTTTGCCATGAATTTCTTCTCCGGCCTGAAATACATTAGCTGTTTTGCCAGCAGTATTAGTAAAGATAAATGCAGGATTGGTTCCGGAATTTTTGGCTTCCATTTTCTTTTTATTTTCTTTTACAACATCGTCATTGGCAGCTTGATCAATTTTTTGAGACCAATCCTTAATCTTTGTTGTTCCCTTGTCACCATCTGGCAGGTTGGAATAGTCAACAGTCAGGTTTCCAACATTATTTTGCCCTTCCATATTCTCGTGCGTACGATCTTGAAAAAAAACATAAAAGGTAAATTTTCCTTTTGCTCTTTCTTTAAAATAATCCAACCCATACGAAGCAAAAGCACTCGAAAAAGAAACAATGTAATTGTCCCGCGATGTATTTAAAGCCGGTGCAATGTCAAAGTCAAAGTAATTTTTTTCCATTTCTTGTTTTGTTAAGTATTTCGTTACTCGGATTGTGTTCTTTCCGCTCGCATCTTCTACTACTTCAAAGGCAACAAGGATGCTTCCATCATCTTTTTTTGCAATATTGCTTCCATCTAAAATCTCAGCAATTGGTTTATCAAAATTTATTCTTCCATAAATTTCATCCCAGGCTTTAAATTCATTTACTATTTTATTAGCTGGTTTATCGCCAATAAATGGTTCGTTAGAAAAAACAACTTCTCCTGTAATTGTATTCATAGAATTATGTACTTGTTTATTTGTTTCGGCTAAATTATTAGATTTTTTATTTGAAGAAATTTCGTTTCCTGTGGTATTTTCTTCTTTTGCTTTTTTCTCTTTGTTAATATTTTTGTTGTTTTTTGATTCTCTGACTTCTTGTTTAGTTTCTCTTTCGAGTTTACTTTTAAGTCCGCCATAATTTACCTGCGCATTCATTAAACTTGTTAACAGCAAAGTAGTAAAGAATAATTTTAATTTTATTTTTAACATGGCATTTAATTTAGAGGTATCGCAAATTATTTGACTATTTTAATATTTGTTTTTTCTCCTTGTAAAGAGACAATTGTTATAAAATATGATCCATAAGGAATATCTTCTGGAAACTCAATTGATAATTTTTGATCACCTGATTCTATTACTTCATAATTTAAAAATGTTTTTAAACAGCGCCCTTTAATATCACTTAATGTAATAGCAATAATTTCACTTTGTTTTAATGTAAACTCTAATGTTGCAGATTGCTGAACAGGATTGGGATAAAAAACTATTTTAGTTTTGTTTATAGAAGTTTCAGAAATTGCTGTTGTACTAATTGCAGGATAATAACGCGAAATAGCATAATCATAATCCGTTGCATTTTCCATATAACCGCCAACTAAAATTTTTCCATCTGTTTGTATCGCAATTGCTTTTGCTACATCTTTTCTTACGCCTGTAGGATAAAATTGTGTATTTACAATTCCCGCAGTCCCAAAAGAGTTTTCAAGGGTACCATTTGTATTGTAAGCCAGTACAATGAAATCTTCATTAATAACCGGGCTTGGATCTATGTCCGCAAATCCTGCTACAACAATGCTTCCGTCTGTTTGTATTGTAACAGCTCTTCCAACATCGGTAGAATTACCAACTGTTTGTATTATCTTACCATTACTATTAAAGGTATTATCTAAATTACCTAAAGAAGTATAACGAGCAATTGCTATATCGTAATTACCGCTTGCGTTACTTGCAAAACCAGATGTAACAATATTTCCATTAGCCTGTAAAGCCATTGAAAATATTTCGTCTTCGCCAATATTCATATTTGTTATTGTTCCTAATCCTGCGCTACCAAATGTATTATCAACTAAACCATTTGAATTGTAACGAATAATAAAAGAATCTTTTGATATTAGATTTGTTGAAGATTGAGTAAAGCCAGCAACAATAATTTTTCCGTCCGGTTGAATAATGATACAATTTGCCTGATCATGATTTCCTCCTACTGCTTGTACAACAAAACCGTTACTACTCATGCCAAAAGTATTATCGATTGTACCATTACTATTAAAGCGAGCCACGGCAATATCATTATTAGCACCGTTATCGACATATCCTGCAACTACAATTTTACCGTCATTTTGAATGGCCATACAGGTAGCATATGCATCACCCGTTAAATTAGAAACCTGGGTGATTACTTTACCGGATGCACCAAATGTATTATCTAAAACCCCTGCCGCTGTGTAACGCGCCAATGCAAAACCTTTATTAAAAGTTACCGGTGCAGTGGCCATACCTGCAACAATAATCTTACCATCGCTTTGTATAGCCACAGCATAACCTTCATCATTACCGGTAGCCATTTGCGTTTTTTGAACACCATTGCCTAACCCAAATGTGTTATCTAACACACCTGTGCTTAAATATCTCGCTAAAGAAAAATCACCATTGGTGCCATTGTTTGAAAAACCTGCTGCAACAATTTTGCCATCTGGTTGAATAGCAATAGATCTAATTTCATCCTGCTCATTTAGTGTAGGATTAAATAAGGCGGTTGTTACTTTTCCAGCTGTACCAAAGGTTGCATCTAATGCGCCAGGGGTTTGTGCTGTTGCGAACTCATAAATTGATGTGATCAATAGAAGTGAGAGTAAATTTATTTTTTTCATGGTATTAATTTTAATTTTATGTAAAGATTATATTTCTATGATCTACTTTTTTTAAAATTTAACTACCGCAGCTTTTTTGGGAACAATCGTTATAATTACAGAAACTGCGTTAATCTATTTTATATTTTGGATATAAAGTTGGATGCCTTTTCATTTCTTTGATCGAATCTGATAATGTAATGAATAAAACAGTGCTATCATCTGTTGGGTAAGCCGGTGAGTATACATTAAATAAAAAGTACATGCCGTAGTGAGGGTATTCGTAGCTTACTTTTCTTGAACCGGAGCCAATATCAAAAAAGGTATTGTGTTTTCCAAGTTCTCTCTCTCTACGTCTGCGGTAGTTGCATAATTAAATAGATTATTGGGTAAAATTCCTTTATATTTTTTTGGTTCGATACTTTTTAAACTCTTCTATTTTTGCCGGTAGATCTTTTCTTTCAATACTGCCACCTTCTTCAAATGCATATTTTAATTGTAAGCCTTCGTAATCATAGTAAATAAAGACATCAGGATTATACTTGTTGTCTTCGCTATTTGCAGGATCTTTTGAGGTTGAGAATTTATATTTTCCTAACTGTGAAATAAGATCGCGACTTGTATCGCTTAGTAATTTTACATTTATGTAGGATTTTAAACCGTTTCCGGTAACATCCAGCTTAAATTTTTGTGTAGTTGATCCAATATTCAATTCAGGTTCTTTAAAACTTGCTTGTTCTATACATGAAATTGCCATAACAGCAGAGAGAGCAAGCAGCCATATTTTTAATCGGTTGAATTGGAACACAATGATTTATTTAATTACAAATTACAAATATTACTTTTATAAAAGCATCAATTTCTTAATTAAAGCAGGTTATAAAGATATAAACGTGCCACTTTGTGGAAATAACGCTTTTTGCTTTTTAATTGCTTGTATTTTTTTATCATAATTTTATTTAATCGCTAGATATATTGGCGTAAATTTATATTTTTACATGAAGCACCTGTTTTGAATATAAAACCTAAATATATTTTAACCTTTTTATTTCTTTTAAACACATTAACATATGTTAATGCTCAAAGAAATGTCGATTCGTTAAAACGGGTATTAGCATCATCTAATTCGGATACAACAAAAATTAAGTTGTTTATTGCACTTTCTCAATTTTATTTTGACAAAAAGGTAATGCTTTCAAAAAAATATGCAGATAGTGCCTTCATTGAGATCAACTCGGCTAAAAAAAAAGATGGGAACAAGGTTTTTTATGATCTAAGCACTGCAACTGTTTTTAACCAATTGGGTGGCGCTGCTTTTCAGCAGGGTGATTTTGCAACTGCGGTTCAAAATAATATGAAGTGTTTAAAGATCTACGAAACGTATGGTGAAAAACCATTAATAGCAAAAGCACTTGGTAATATTGGCGCAATTTTAAAAGCTATTGGTAACAAAGAATCTATCAACTATTTTAAACGGTGTATCAGCATCGAACAGGATATTTATGTTAAGAGTAAGCAGAGTATTCGCGCTAAAGAGGCACTTGTTATGTCTTATCACAATATGGGTGCCGTTTATCTATACTTTAATAATTACGACAGTTCTATGTTTTATTTCAACAGATCGCTATCGCTTATCGATTCTACAAAAAAAACCGATGACCTGGCTATAATATACACCGGCCTGGCTCAGACCAATAAAATGAAATCAAGGTTTGAATTGGCAATTGATTATAATAAAAAGGCATTGGAAATTTATTTGAATATTGATGATCCTAATGGCACTGCCTCTATATATAATGGCTTTTCGGATATTTACCTTGAACAAGGAAATTATGAGAAGGCAATTTATTATGCTAACTTATCGGAAGAAATAAATTTAAAACATCAATTCAACGATGAATTATTATATTCTTATGAAACAAAAGCTCTTGCTTACGATAAACTTAAGGATTCAAAAAATGAGCTGATTTATTTAAAAAAACATTCCAGGTTAAAAGACTCATTACTTATAAAAAATCGTAATCTTCAGATCGAAGAGCTAAAAACTCAATACGAAACTGAAAAGAAAGAAAAAGAGATATTTAAACTGAATAAGGATAATAAGATCCAGGAATTACAATTAGAAAAAGAACGTGAAACACGTAACAGGCTCATTACAATTATTATTTCAATTGCGCTTGTTTTGTTATTACTTGCATTGTTAATGTTTTTTTTGATAAGAACGGTTGCTGAACGTAAGAGAGCGTATTTAAAATTACAGGAAAAAAATATTGAGATCCAGAACCAATCCGAAAAATTAAGTGAACAGTCAAAATTAATTTCAAGATACCAAAGCCAGATGAGTACTGGTTTTATATTTGCTGCTTTAAAGTCTATAAAAGATCTTGTTGTAAATGATCAAACAGAAAAGACAATACAACAGCTTCAGCTATTCTCTAAATTAATGCGTGAAACGCTTAATAGTTCAGATAAAGAGAATATTACACTTGAAACAGAGATTAATTATTTAAAGACTTATTTGGAATTTGAACAACAAAGATTGACAAATAATATAAGCCTTGTTTTAGATCTGCCGGATGATCTGGATGAGATCCTGATCCCACCAATGATGATACAGCCATTTATAGAAAGGATTATTGATCTTGCTAATGATAAAAAAATTATTAAAAATAAAATTGATCTTTCTATTACAGTTGAAAACGAACTTTTGAAAATAAAAATAAACTATAACATTAAATTGGATGCCGGGGATATTGCTATCTATAAAATAGAGCGTAGTATTTCTACCATGCGATCGCGGATGGAAATGTTTTTTAGTTCAATTAAAAAAGAAATGAAACCTTCTTATTTTTTGGCTTTAGAAGGCGATGATTTAGCCAAACACCCGCAAGTAGAATTTTGCTTACCATTAATTTATAAATATTAAGATACGGATTGAATACACTATTTAAATATTCTTTACTTTTTTTATTTGGATGTTTTTTCAATGATCTGTTTGCGCAACCTAATATTGATTCTTTAAAGAAAGTTATTTCAACTTCGGGTGAAGATACAACCCGTATAAGAACATTTAACAGGCTTGCCGTAGTGTATTCGCGAAATGATGCAGTTATTGCAAAGCTTTATACTGATAGTGTGCTTAACGAAATTAACAGGTCTGATAAAAAAGCAGGTACGTTAAGATTTTACGAATTAGAAAGATCAAAGGCCTTTGCTACTAAAAGTCACCTGGCTTTCAGACAAGGTAATTCTGAAGAAGCTGTTGAATATTGTATAAAAGCACTTAAGATCTCTGAACGTTTTAATGATAATAAAAATACTGCCAGGTTATTAAGTAATCTTGGTGCTACATTGGGTAAAATTGGAAACAACAATGAAGCTAAGTTTTATTACACAAAAGCTTCGAGGATAAGGGAGATTATTTATGTTGATGAGAAAAAAAGCAAAAGGTCAAAAATGGATCTTGCCTCTTCATATATTAATTTGGGTGGCGTATTTATTGAACTGGGTGGTTATGACAGTTCTTTATATTGTTTAAAAAAAGCTTTATCGTTATTAGATACAGCCGAAAAAACCGATCCTTTAGGTTTGTGTTATATGTATTTAGGTGGAAGTTATCTGAGTCTTAAAAATCATGCACAATCAATTAATTATACGCAAAAAGCAATAAACCTCTATCTTATTCTTGGCTTACCCGAAAAAATCTCATCTTGCTATGCAGGTTTGTCAGGTATTTACTATGAGTTAAAAAATTATCCGAAGGCGCTATATTATTTAAATTTTGCTGAAGAAATAAATAAAGAAAATTCATTCAACAATGATCTCTTAGATAATTATAAGAATAAAGCAGAAATATATGAGAAACTGGAGGATCTTAACCATGAGAGTGTTTTTCTAAAAAAGCATGCGCATTTAAAGGATTCTCTTTTAGAACAAAATCATAATGACCAGATCATTGAATTGCAAACACAATATGAAACCGAGAAAAAGGAGAAAGAAATAATAAGGTTAAATAAAGATAATAAGATCCAGGAACTGGAATTAGATAAAAAAGCAGAAACAAAAAAGAGTTTAACGATCATTATTATCTCTGTTGTATTGGTGATAATAATACTTGCTATTTTAACTGTTTTTCTTTTCAGAACAATTTCAGAAAGGAAAAAGGCGTACATGAAACTACAGGAAAAAAATATTGAGATAGAAAATCAGTCTGAAGAATTAAGCAGGCAAACAAAATTAATTTCAAAGTATCAAAGTCAAATGAATCCGCATTTTATGTTCAATGCTTTAAATACCATTCAGGGTTTTGTGATCAATGGCAAAAAGGAAAAAACAATTGAACAGATCATATCGTTTTCGGGCTTAATTGGCGAAACGCTTGATAATTCAATTGAAGAAAGCCTTCGTATAACAAAAGAAATTGACTATTTGAAAAATTATTTCAAATTTGAACAGCAAAAATTTTTAAATAAGGTTGAGCTTGTTATAGAAACTATTAATGTGGATATAAATTTCATTTCGATTCCGCCAATGCTAATACAGCCTTTTATTGAAAATGCGATAAAGCATGCAGGATTACAAAATGTAAATAATGCTAAAATTAGCGTTACTTTTTCGAAAGAAGAAGAGTGTTTAAAAGTGTTGATTGCGGATAATGGCATTGGATTTAACGCTCTGGGCGAAGATATCTTTAAAAGGTCTCATGCTATTTCGATGTTACGTGAACGTATAAAATTGATCACTACAACCGAAAAACGAAAAGTAAGAACTGATTATTTTGAGATAATTTCTAAACCTGCAATTGAGAATGGCACAATCGTAAAATTTTATTTACCTTTAATTCCTAAATATGAATTCTATCGTAGTAGATGATGATGATGATTGTATTACCGCACTTTCGGGAATAATTAAAAACTATTGCCCTAAATTAAATATTTTAGGAACTGCGAATAATATTGTCGATGCTGTAAAACTAATTAATGCAACCCGGCCACAATTGGTTTTTTTGGATGTTGAAATTGGTGAAGAGATGGGTTTTGATCTCTTTCAATATTTTCCATCTCCCGAGTTTGAGGTTATCTTTACTACTGCTCACGAAAAATACGCTTTAAAAGCAATTAAAAGCTCTTGCTACGATTTTTTATTAAAACCTGTAAATATTCAGGAACTAGTAACTGTTGTTTCTAAGCTGGAGCAGGAAAAAAAAGCAGATTCAAAGCAAAACGTAAATGTGCTTTTGGATAACTTAAAAGCAAAAGACAATTCTTTAAAAAAGATCGCTATTCCTTCAAATGAGGGCTATGCTTTTATTGACGTTACTGATATTATTAGTTTAGAAGCCGATGGAAAGTACACTAAGATCAATGCTGAAAAAGGTTTAAGATCACTTTCTACTAAAAATATTGGTGAATTTGAAGAACTGCTAGATCCTGCTTTGTTTTTTAGAACACATAAATCCTGGATCGTTAACTTAAATCATATTCGTAAATTTTTGAAGAACGAAAGCCAGGTATTGCTTTCTAATGACACTTTAGCAGATGTATCCTCAAGGAAAAAAGAAGAGTTCTTAAAATTGTTTGATAAGGCCTGATAGTGTTGAAAGTTTAAAGAGAGACTTCTTTTAAATTGTCTTTTCCATTTTAATATTTGCTCTTTCGTAATGTCCGGATTCTAATATTATTTCCGTAAAACCATATTTTTTGTAAATGTGAATAGCAGAGCTAAGTTTTGTATTAGAATAAAGAACGAGTTTTTGAATATTATTCTTTGCGGCAATTTTAAAACAGTGGTCCATTAAAGCTTTACCAATTCCAAAACCCTGCGCGGATTCTGTTACGGCCATTTTTCCCAACTCAAATGTTTTTTCATCAATTTTTAATAAAGAAGCCGTGCCCACAATAACAGAATTGTATTTTGCGTAAAAGATCATTCCTCCTTTGTTTATGATCTCGCGTGTAGGGTGGGAGAGCTGAATAACATCTATTGGCTCTACTTTAAAATATTTTTCAAGCCATTCAACATTAAGAGTTTTAACAGACTCTTTTAATTCTTCTGAATAATTTACGATCTCTATTTTACCAATAGACCCTTCGTTTTTAAAGGCCATATATTTTTTTGTAAATGTACAAAACTGTGTATTAAAAGCACAAAATTAATTTTCAAATTCAAGTGTTATTTCGGTGCCAATATTTACTTTACTTTGCATGCTTACTTTACCTCCAAGGGTTTCTACCTGCGTTTTTACCATGTATAAACCCATTCCTTTTCCTTCCACATTCAGATTGAAACGTTTGTATAGGCCAAATACTTTATCACCATGCTCTTTCATATCAATACCAATACAATTGTCAGAAAAAGTAAGAATCACCTTCCTGTCTACACGTGAGCTTTTTATCCTGATAATAGGAGCTTCGTGAGCCTTTCGGTATTTTATACTGTTTGAGATCAGATTATAGAATATGCTATATAAATAGCTCTTTAAAGTGAACATTTCATTGATATGCGAAAAGTCCATATCTATTTCTACTTTTTCTTTTATAATTATTTCGTTTATACTTTCCTTAATACTTCCAACTATATCCGAAAAATCTACCAGTTCTTTTTTCTCACTGATCTCTTTTCGTGCTTGCAAAATATAGTTCAGATCTATGATTGTATTGTCAAGATTTTTTACCGACGATATAAATCCTTTCATACATTCTTTACGCGTTTCTTTTGTGATTCCGGGTGTATCTAAAAGAATAGATAAGCCAAGTATACTTGCTACGGGCGCTCTTAAATTATGAGAAACAATGTAAGTAAACTGTTCAAGATCTTTATTTCGTTGAGTAAGATCGTTTGTGATTTTTGTTCTTTCTAATTCATTTAATTTACGTTCAGTTATATTTCTTGCTGCAATGCTCAATCCAAGCAGCTCATGATCTTCATTAATAATAGGGTTCATACTTACAAATAACCATTGTTCTTTTCCGCCCCTGCCAATGTATGAAGCTTCGTATGCAATTTTATTTTTGCTATTAAGCATAAACTCAATTTTAGCTTTAACATCAGTTTTTCTATTTTCCAACATCATATCAATATAATTGACCCCTTCTTTGATTACTTTTCCTGTTTGGGAAATAGACAGTTCTTTTGCAAGATGGTTAAATGAAAGCACATTTGCGTTTATATCTATTAAAACATAAGCTGTATCTGTATTTTCAAGAATATTACGCAAATTTGCTTCTGCTTTTTTCTGTGCCAGTTCTGCTTTTTTTCTTTCCGTTATATCTTCAACAGTACCTATCATCTTTAACGGTAAATTCACTTTTTCATCAAGAATGATCTTTGCATTTTCTCTAACCCACCTGATCTCTCCATTTGGACGAACGATCCTGTGTTCGATAATATACTTTGATTTTTCTTTGAGCGCCTTTGCAATTGCTTCTGCAACCAAAAAACGATCTTCAGTATGAACAGAATCAAAAAAGTTTTTTATGCTTGAATCAAACTGCCCTGGTTTATATCCAAAAATACGATACACTTCTTCAGACCAGATCAAGGTATTTAAAGAATTATCTTCTGTTTCTAGAAGGCTCATTTCCCAACTGCCAAAGTGTGCAATACGTTGTGCTTCGGCCATCATTTCTTCACTTTGCTTAATGATCCTTGTTGCTTTTTTACTTTCACTGACATTTCTTGAAAAGCAAGACGCTCCTATTACATCATTGTTCTCAAAAATAGGTTGAAGTGATAATTCATTCCATATTTCTATTCCATCTATATTGTTGTATTCGTCAACTGTTATACTTTCGCCCGCAAATACACGCGCATAATGGCCCCTCCATTTTTCAAGGTTTTCCTCAGAAAAGCCCTGTATAAAAGTAAGGTCATCACCACGTTTTAAAGTAATACCGGACATCATCTTAACCAACGAAATAAAAGATTGATTTGCGATGATAAGAGAATTGTTTCTATCAATGCTCCAAACAAGATCAGTTGTACTGTTTATTAATGATTCTGTATTTCTGCGGTCAAACTCAAGTTGCAATTCTGCATTTAATTTTTCCGTTACGTCTTTATAATTAAAAACAATAGCATTAATACTAGGTTCGTGTAGCATGTTAGTGATGTTGGAGGTTATCCAACGCCACTCGCCGCTCTGGCTTTTTACACGATAAGTTAAATATTCCGTTTCGCCATAGCGAGAAATAAGGTTTTGAATAACACCTGCTACTCTTTCATTATCATCCGGGTGTATAAAATCTTCAGATTTAACGCCCTTAAGTTCTTCAGGATCGTAACCTAATATTTGTTGTACAGAAGGTGCTACATAGATTACTTTTCCGGCTTTCCCTACTAAAGCAATGCCATCCTGACTATTTTCAATTAATTTTCTGAATCTTGTCTCGCTTTGATATGCTTTTATTTCTGCATGCTTTCTTTCTGTAATATCTGTTGTTAATCCGTCAATACGGATCAGTTTTCCTTCATTATTTAAAGTTGGTGCAAGTTTTGTTTCAAGAAAACGGATATCTCCATTTTTATGCTTGATACGGTATTCCTGTTTAACATGTTTACCTGCATTTACCACAGCATAATTTTGATCAATTATATGCTTATCCTCTTTAATAATTACATCGTACCATAAATTTGGATTTTTAAAAAATTCTGCGAGAGGCTCACCATAAATTTTTTCGCATTTTTGCGACATTTTAAGAAGAGAATAACCATTTTTCATGTCCATAGAAAAATATACATCTTCAATATTATCAAACAAGATTTTAAATTCATGGTAGCTTTTTTTAAGATCAGCAGTTTCTTTACGAAGCTTTTGGTTTAACTCAACCATTTCATCCGAACTAATATCTATCGAACGTTCAAGCATACTACGATCTTTTTCATTATGATCGTACGATTCGCTGATAACGTTTAACAACGCCTTTACCTGCTCAGGAATTTCCGCATTGCTTTTATAAAACTTGGCGATCTGCCGCTGTAATAATTTATTAAACATAGTTATAGCTCTGTAAAAGTAGTTATGGTCATTGTTTGATTATGAAGATCACATTTAGAAAAATTAAATGAAGGCGATATTTCGCCATAAGAATAAAAACCTGTAATAGCGGTAGAATTACCATATATCGTTCTTATTACTTCTACTTCTTCTTCAACTCTTTGGTCCAGTACCAGCTTGCGGCCCACACAACTGATAAGTATAGCAAGATCAGGCTTAAAATTTTTTTCAGTACCTGTATTTTGCGCCGCTATTGCAGCACCTTCAATTAATCTGTCAAGATTTGCTTTCATTAAACGTGAGTAAACTCCTTCGGTCATGTTACCTGCAAAGATTAGGCTTTTGTCTTTTTCATTTATAGATAAGATCGTTCGTACTAATGAATTATTATCATCGTTGCGAATACTTAAGGGAAACAATAAACCCGAACTCGGAAGATCTTTTGCGTAATCGCCCAGGTACATTTTATAAATATCCAACGCAGGCTTTCCATCAAGCTCGTATAATATATTTCCTTTTGCTTTTGTTATTAATCTTTCCGGCCCAAACGAATCCCAACCGCCAAAACTACCATATGTAACCTGTAATTTCTTTCCGTAAAAGCCTAGTGCAACAATCTTGCCCTCAACCGGGTTTTCATTTAATCCAACAAGTGTTTTTTTAAATGACGCGCCATCACCTGCTAACCCACCTGTAATAATAATTTCCTTTGCCAAAGTTTTTTGAACACCCGCTACTAGCTCACTTCCATTAACTTGTTGCCCATCTGAGATAATAAACACATTATTTAATCCATTACTTTTTAAACCCTTTGCCAGTTTAATTCCTGCTTCATAACTATTTTCTACTTTTTTAATGTCAATAACAGATGTTTCAATTTGTGTATTCTCAAAATAAATAGCAGTTACTGAAATGCAATTATCACTTACTTGTGTATCAATTATCTCACCCGCAGTTGTGTTAACTAAAATATGAGCATTGGGATATTCGTTCTTTAAAGGATCGTAAATATTTTTTGCTGAAAGCATATTGGTGCTTCCAAATACTAATACCAAATTGCAAAGGGCAGTATCAAAATCATCATTCCTGATAATTTCCCATCCATTTTGAGCAGAGAATTTTTTTTGGAGTAGTTTCATTTTTATATAATTATTTTATGGAATGATCTTCTTTACATATAAAGATATCAAAACAAAATAAAGTGTTTGTGCCATTAAACTACCCTTGCAGACATATGTAAGATTTATGAGGAATTTGTAAGGGTTTTTGAGCTAAACAACCGGCTATTATAGGTTTTACAGTAATAACAAAAGTTAATTAAACATTAGCAAATAAATTTATGATCAATTGTAGTTCCGGAATCTTAATAATTTCATTAAATAGTTGTAATGATTTGACTGCAATGCCGGAAGTAATTTTGTATCAAATCAAAAACTCAAACATGAAAAACATTTTACAAACGTTATTATTAAGCACCTTAGCTGGTGTAACAGTTGCACAAACCACATTAACAGGGCCAAGCAGCTCTCAAACCCCTTACCTTAACCCGGTAGTTACAAATGCTACTATCACTTCTATTTTAACTTCAACTCAGTCCATAGGAAACTACACTATGGCTGGTTTACCTGATGGCACCGGTGCATGGGATAATGGCAATGGTACTTTTTCAATGCTAATTAATCACGAAATGGGAAACACAGCGGGTGCAGTTCATGCGCACGGTTCAACAGGAGCTTTTATTTCTAAATGGGTTATTAATAAATCCACTTTGGCAGTTGTAAGTGGAGCAGATCTTATTCAAAATGTAAACCTTTGGAACGGTACTTCTTACACAACTTATAATGCTACCACACCTTCAACTTTAGCAGCATTTACACGCTTTTGTTCAGCAGATTTGCCATCTGTTTCTGCATTTTGGAATGCTTTTACAGGCAAAGGTACTCAGGAACGCATTTTTATGAATGGTGAAGAAAGTGGAACTGAAGGCCGCGCATTAGGTCATATTGTTTCAGGACCAAATGCAGGTACGACTTATGAGTTACCTTTTCTAGGAAAATGTTCGATTGAAAATTCAGTTGCAAGTCCTTATTCAATGGATAAAACAATAGTAGCAACTTTAGATGATGCAACTCCCGGACAGGTTTATTTTTATATTGGTACAAAAACAAATACAGGAAATGAAATTGATAAAGCAGGTTTAACTGGCGGCAAATTATATGGAATCGCGGTTAGTGGATTACTTGTAGAAACCAACGCTGGTGTACCGGCTGCTAATACTACTTTTTCTCTCGTTGATCTTGGAAATGTTTCAGCTATTACAGGCGCGTCTTTACAGACGTTAAGCACAAATTCAGGAGTTACCCAGTTTTTACGTCCAGAGGATGGAGCTTGGGATCCATCAAATCCAAACGACTTTTATTTCCTTACTACAAATGCATTTAATAGCAACAGTCGTTTATGGAAAGTTCATTTTACAAGTATTACTAACCCTGAAAATGGCGGGACTATTACCGCTGTTTTAGATGGCAGTGAAGGCCAACAAATGATGGATAATATGGGCATTGATAACTCCGGTCATATAATGATACAGGAGGACGTTGGTAACAATGTACACAATGGAAAAATGTGGCAGTATACAATTGCAACAGATAACCTTACACAGATTGCCGCACATGATGTAAACCGTTTTATTACCGGAGGGTCAAATTTTTTAACGCAGGATGAAGAGGCTTCGGGCGTTATTGATGCCCAATCTATTTTAGGCGCAGGTATGTTCTTATTTGTTGATCAGGCCCATTATAGTATTCCGGCGCCGGTTGTAGAAGGTGGCCAGGTACTTTCTTTATACAATCCTTCAACGGCAATTGTTAATCCGGAGGTAAACATCCAGGGTAATTCAACAAACATTATTGATGGAGCTACAACAACGTTGGCGGGTGACAATACAAACTATGGTCTTGTTGGCATTGGTTTTCCTCAAACAAAAACATTTGTGATCCAAAATAGCGGAGCAGGTAATTTATCTATTACTCAAATTGGTTTTTCAGGGGCTAATGCAAATGAATTTACTTTGATTGGCGCTCCGGCATATCCATGGAACATTGCGCCCGCTGCTTCACAAACTATAACAGTACAATTTTCGCCAACTGCAGCAGGTACACGCTCAGCAAACATTCATATTGTAAATACAGATATTACTGAAACATGGTACGATTATAAATTAGATGGTAACGCTATGGTTACTACTGGTATCAATGGGTTGAATAATATTTCGGAATTTATAAGCTTATATCCAAATCCAACTAAAGATGAAGCTACCGTAAAAATTGTAACTGAAAATTCTGAAAATGTTAGGATTCGTGTTTACGATCTTCAAGGTAAAATGGTAAAATCACCAATTGAAAAACAAGTTGAAATGGGAGAAAATTCTATTTCAATAAGTACAATTGATCTTAAGAACGGAATTTATTTTGTTGAAGTTACTTCTGGAAATAAAATTCAAAAAATAGAAATGGTTGTAAGCCATTAATTATTAAAATTTATAGGCCAGGCATGTTTTTGCATGCCTGGCCTTTACTTCTCAATTGTATTAAGTAAAATGAAAAAAAAGACAATATTAATGGTTCTTTTTCTATTCGTAATTTGTTCATTTATTTCTTTTAAAAAAGATAGTAATACCAATGAATACATTGCAGGATACGAAATAAAATTATCTGTATTCAAAAACAGGCTGTCGCTTTTATTAGGATGCATTGAAAAGAGCGATCTTTCATCAAAAAAAGACCTTGAAAATATACACCTTCAAATAAATAACGCAAGAAATGCATTAAAGAGTGTTGATTTTTGGTTACGCTATTTAGAACCAATTTCTTATAAAAAAATAAACGGTCCGTTGCCTGTTGAATGGGAAACGGAGGTTTTTGAGAAAATCGAAAAACCCTATAAACGTGAGGGCGCAGGATTAACTTTAGCGGCACTTTATCTTGAAGAGACGAACATAAAAAAAGATTCGCTTTTAAATTTGATACGCTCTTCAATGAAAGGTATACAAGTTTTTAATACGGACTCTATTACTGATCAATTAAAAGATCACCATCATTTTTTCTTATGCAACCGTTTATTCTTATTAAACCTCGCGGCTATTTATACAACAGGTTTCGAATGCCCTACACCGGAAAAAATAATTCCCGAATTGCAGGAAATGCTAAGTAAAGTAGATAAAACGTATACCTCTTTTAATTCAGGATTTCCTTCTACTGCTCTTCCCTCTAATTATCTTGAGTTATATAAAAATGCCATAGGGTTTGTAAATGATCAGTCAAAAGATTTTGAGCAATTTGATCATTTTACTTTCATTAAAAATTATGTAAATCCATTGTTTACGATCAATCAACAATTAATAAAAGAGTATAATGTAATAAGTAAAAGCAACTTAGATTATTCACTTAACAAGAATAGTACATCTATTTTTAGCAAAAATTTATATGTAGGGCAAAATTCGAAAGGTATTTATTTAAGAGTAAATGATCCAAAAGTATTGGCAGAAATAGAAAATATAGGCAAGCTTTTATTTTACGACCCTATTCTTTCAGGCAACAATCAACGCAGTTGCGCTTCTTGCCATAAACCAACGCAATATTTTACGGATACAGTAACAGCTACATCGCTTCAGTTTAACGGCAAGGATTTCTTGCCAAGAAATTCACCATCGTTAATTAATGCACAATACAATCATCTGATCATGTTGGATGGAAAACATATTTCGTTACAACATCAAACAAAAGAAGTTATTATTAACCCTGTTGAATTAGGAAGTAAAGAGAGTGAAGTTCTTGAAAAAGTATTGAGCTGCAAAGAATATCAAAATGCTTTTAAATCATTTTTAAAACATACGCCTGCCGAAAAGCAAATTACAATTGAGCATATTACATCAGCGATTACTTTATATTATGGAAAATTCAGTAAGCAGTATTCGCCATTTGATATGGCCATGAACAGCAAAGAAAGTCTTACTGAAACAGCACAAAAAGGCTTTAATATATTTATGAGTAAAGCGCAATGCGCAACCTGCCATTTTGCGCCACAATTTAATGGTGTAAAGCCCCCATACGTTAGTTCTGAATTTGAAGTTTTGGGAGTGCCCATTGACACTGGCTTCATGGCTTTAAGTTTGGATAAAGGAAGGTATGATATTAATCCTGCAACGGAAACCGCAAACGCTTTTAGAACGGGAACATTAAGGAATGCATCTAAAACTGCTCCTTACATGCATAATGGCGTTTTTAAAAATTTAAACCAGGTAATTGATTTTTACGATGCAGGTGGTGGTGCCGCCAGAGGCCTGTATGTACCAAATCAAACCTTATCAACCGACTCTTTACATTTAAGCAAAGAAGAAAAAAATCATTTATTGGCATTTATCAATTCTTTAAATGAAAAGATCGACATTGAAAATGTACCGGCGAAATTGCCTGTTTCAAAAATTAAAAGTTTAAATAGAAGAAAAGTATCAGGAGAATATTAAAAAGTTTGAAAACAGTTATAATACTTATTTTTTGTTTTGCAATACTTGTATTGGTAAGGTGCCAATCACGAAAAAAAGTAGATTACGAACTACCCGAAGCAATGCTGCCTCATGTAAAAACATTTTTTACAGGGCAATGCGATAAAGGAAAGATCCTTTATGATCTTAATTGCGCGGGATGTCATAACACAAGAGTAAAAGGTAAACAAATAATACCGGATTTTAACCCCGAACAATTAACGGGTTATACATTAAGAGTACAGAATGCACAACATGAAAAAAACATGCCTGATACTTTGGTTACAGAAGAAGAATTGGGAATTATAATGACTTTTTTGGTTTATAAAAAAAAGAATTCTGTAAAATAATCAGATCTTTATTCCGATAATCGTTACATCATCAATTTGTTCTAAAGCGCCGGTCCAATTATTAAACGCGGTTTCCAACAATTGCTTTTGTTCAGCAAGAGGTAAGTTCGCATTCGTTTTTAAAAGCTCTTTTAAATTCTTACTCATGAATTTTTTTCCTTTTTCGCCGCCAAACTGATCAGGAAAACCATCCGTTAATGTGTAGATAACATCGTTTTTTAGCAACTGTATTGTATGTAACGTAAAAGCCTCAGTGTCTTTATCATGTTTACCAACAGGCATTTTATCGGGTTTTATCTCAATGATCTCGGTAGCCCGTATTATCCAAACAGGATTGTTAGCTGCTGCTGCATAAAGAATTTTATTCTTATTATCAATGCACAATAAACTACAATCCATTCCATCTTTTCCGCCACTTGCACTGCCATCATTTTTTAAATGTTCTATTACTCTTAAACGTGTTTCAAATAATATCTCGTTTGGAGAAGTAAAACCATTGCTTATTGCTTCATTTAAACAGGCTATGTTCAGCATACTCATAATTGCTCCGGGCACACCATGGCCGGTACTATCAGCGGTAACAAGTGCAAAATGATCATTGTTAAGTTTGGATGCCCAGTAAAAATCCCCGCTTACTATATCTTTTGGTTTAAAAAGTATAAAGTAATTGTCAAGATTTTCATCTAATAATTCTTTATTGGCTAAAAGACTTCTTTGGATCCGTTGCGCATAATTAATGCTATCAATGATCTCTTTTTGTTTTTCTTCAATTAAATGATTTTTTTCTTCTACAATTTTATTTTGTTGAGTAATTATTTTATTTGCTTTTTTATTTTTTTGCAAGCCTCTAAAAATAAATATTGAAAATATACTCACCAGTAATAATCCTGCAATAACAGAATAGATGATCATGTTTTGCCTTTTTCTATCTTCAGCAGCTTTTAATTCTATTTTTTCTTTTTCCGCTTTGGCGATCGCTTTTACTTCCACTTCTTTTTTATCATATTCGTATTGAAACTGTTTTTTTAATGTTTGTTTGCGGGTAGATACATTGTTTACACTATCTCTCGTGGCTATGTGAAGTTCGTGCATTTCGAGTGCATCTTTATATTTGCCCTGTTTTTTATAAATATCAAACAATAGGCTTGAAGTGTTTTTTATGGCGTCAAGATTATTTATTTCCTTTGCAAGCGCAAGACTTTTTTCTCCATAAACTAAAGCTTTTTGAATATTTTCCTGTTTAAAATAACTTCTGCCTAATCCATAAAAAGAATAAGATATACCAATATTATCTTTTAATTCTTCCATCTTTTTTAATCCATTTTCATAATACTCAATTGCTTTTGTCTCATCCTTAAGACCACTGTATGCAACTCCGATATTATAAAGTGATAATGCAACACCATTTGAATAGGCTATTTTTTTTGCAATATTTAAACTAATAAAATTATATTCAAGGGATTTCTTGTGGTTTAATTGTTTTTCATATACTGCAGCAATATTGTTATATCCTTTGTATAAAGTTATACTATCGCCGACTTCTTTTTTATTTAGCAAAATACTTTTATTAAAATAATCGAGCGCCAAAACATGGTTATCCTGGTTAAGATAAAGCATACCAATATTTATTAGGGTCATGATCATATCTTCGTTATCATGGATAGTTTCCTGAATTTTTAATGAGATAAGATAGTTTTCAAGTGCTTTAATTGCCTGGCCAAATTGCTCATACATAAAACCTTTCATGGTATAGGCGTTTCCTTTAGATTCAAGAAGCCTTTGTTGAGCAATAGGATTTTTGTTCTTTGTTAATGCAATTGTACTTTCTGCAATAATAGTATCCCAATAAGACTGCCTTTCTTGCCAGCTTTCATAACCGATAGATAGCATGACGCTTATTCGTGTAGTATCAGCTTTAGCATTTTTTAATTCGATTTTTAATGAATCAAGCGTTGATGTTTGCGAATGAACTTGAAAAAAAGAAATGATCAGTACCAGAAGCAGTATTATTTTTTTTAGGAGCATAAGAAGTTGGAGTTTAGTGTTGTGTGATCTGAGAAAAGAATTACGCTTTACTACAAAAATAGATCATTTCTCCTGCGGGTAAACGGTAACGATCCACCAATTCCTGGCCAAGTGTATTTACAAAGTCATCAACTTTAACAGTAAAACCTGCAGCAGCTAATTTGTCTTTATAATCTAAACCAAATAAACGCAGGTGATCTTTTTGCCAGAAATGTAATTCTCTGTCTGCTTCACTGGTAATGCTTTTATCCTCGTAAGTGGAAGCACGTGTAGTATCTAACGGTACCTGGAAAACGCCCCAGCCGCCCGGCTTCATAATACGATAAAGCTCGCGCATACATTGGTCAGCATCTTCAACATGCTCTAAAACGTGATTGCAAAAAATAACATCAAAAGTATTATCTTCAAAGGGTGCTTTGTGCAGATCAAAATGTACATCTGCAATTGGGCTGTTATAATCACCGGTAGTATATTTTAAATTCTTTTGAGCTTTAAATAATTTGTAAAAACATTGCTCTGGTGCAATATGTAACATGTTATGCGGCTTAGTAAAAAAATCGGTACGTTGTTTAAGGTATAACCACAATAAACGGTGGCGTTCTAATGATAAGCTTCCCGGGCATAATACATTTTTGCGTTTTGCTTTACCGCCATATCCATAAGGTAAAAATTTGCGGTAGGTTTTTCCGGTAATAGGATCTTCGTAACGTTTGCCATAATAAACAAATGGCGCAATTTTACTAAATATCAGGCTTAACTGAATTAATATTGGACGGGGTATTGTTCTGAGTAAAAAATGAAACATGTTATTCTTTTATTTTTTTATCGCGTAATCTTAAAAATGGTTTTTCAACTAAAAAGTACAAAGCTATTGCCGAAACAAAAGTAAACAAAAAGAAAAGTAATTTGCTATAATCTGGATTAAAAGTAAGCAACACAAAGTAAAATAAGGGATGTACCAGGTAAAGCGAATAGGTTAATTTACTGATATTAGTAAACACGAAATTAATTACTCTTTCAATTTTTTTATTTATTCCGGAAAGATCTATAAAGAAAAAACTTGGTATCATTATGCCAATAAGAATTGAAATAATTGAATAATGAAACACTTTTAGCGTAGTAGAATTATCGAAATATTGAACAGGGTTTTCTTTTGAATTTAAGAAATATAAATATCCAACCAGGCCGGCTAATGCTGCTAAAAACAAAAATTTATTATTAAGTTTTGTAAAGATGGTATTAAAATTAAGTTTTAGGTATGCCAGCAAAACGCCTATCATAAAAGAATCGAAGCGTAATAGTACATTTCCGTTAAGTCCGGAGAAGTTACCGCCTTTTAATTTAACGTATATAAACCGCAAGGCATATTCTCCTACAATAAACAAAGCAAAGTATAATAAACCACGTTTTAATTTTATGCCATCAAATTTTAAAAATAAGGTTAAGAAGAAGGGCAACATAATGTAAAACCATTCTTCCAATACAAGGCTCCAGGTAATATCATAAAACTCGATACCGTAAAAATTATTTTGCAGGAATAATAAGTAATAAATAATATTTATGCCAACCGAATGATCAATAAAAATAAATTTAAACAGGATCATAAAATAATAAGCGGGTAAGATCCGCATCCAGCGCCTGAACCAAAATGTTTTAATACTTTTAAATGAGTTTTCTTTTTGAAGCTGGTTCAATAAAATATTACCTATTAAAAAGCCGCTTAGTACAAAAAAGAATTCTACACCCAAAGCACCCAAACCCGGACGCTGTAATTGCGGAATAGTAATACCACTATGATGAAGTAAAACCAATGAAATGGACGCGGTTCTTAAAATATCGAGGCCTATATTACGCTGCATGTGTTAGAGGCGTAAAAATAGGATTTTTTCTTTATAGTTTATGGATTCTGTCACGTCGAGCGGAGTCGAGACGCGCTCAAATAATCATTTATAAAGGTGTGATGTATTGTTTTTACACCTTGCCCCTTCTTTTAAAGATTGCCAATCCGAAGTAATTAAAGCTTCTTTTTTCTGTCTGCCCCATTTTTTAATTCTTGTTTCCCATTCAATTGCGAGATCAAAATCAGAAAAGCGTTCGTGAAATTTCAAAGTAACTGGTCTTCTATTATATGTAAAAGCATCTTTATCTATTCCTGTATTATGTTCTAATAACCTTTGATCTAAATTATTTGTAATGCCTGTGTAATAAAGACCATCAGAGCATTTCAATATATAAACATAAAGATATTTTATAACCATTAGATCTAAATTTCAGAATTTTATTTTGCGGGGTTGTGTCTCGACTCCGCTCGACATGACAGTGAATTAGAATAGTCCTAAACATCAAACAAACCACCATCTTTTTTCCAGATGCTTTTACCAAGATGTTTGTAAGCTTTTTCGGTAGCCTCACGGCCACGCGGTGTGCGGGTTAAATAACCTTCCTGTACCAAAAACGGTTCATATACTTCTTCAATAGTTCCGCTTTCTTCACCAACGGCAGTGCTAATGGTACCAATACCTACAGGGCCACCTTTAAATTTATCAATTATGGCTAATAAAATGCGGTGATCCATTTCGTCTAATCCATTCTTATCTACATTTAAAGCCTTTAATGAATAAGTAGCCATTTCAATATCAATTGAGCCGTTACCTTTTATCTGAGCAAAATCTCTTACACGGCGTAGTAAAGCGTTGGCAATACGAGGTGTTCCTCTACTTCTACGGGCAATTTCATAAGCAGCTTCATCCTTTATGCCAACATTTAAAATTTCAGAGCTCCGTTGTACAATGCCTGTTAATACTTTGCTATCATAATAATTTAAACGGCTTGTAATACCAAACCGTGCACGTAATGGCGAGGTTAATAACCCACTTCTTGTGGTTGCGCCAACTAAAGTAAAAGGATTTAATTTTATCTGAACCGTTCTTGCATTCGGTCCACTATCTATCATAATATCAATTTTATAATCTTCCATGGCAGAATATAAATACTCTTCTACAATAGGACTTAAACGATGTATCTCATCAATAAATAAAACATCAAAAGGCTCTAAATTGGTCAATAATCCGGCAAGATCTCCGGGTTTATCCAGTACTGGTCCGCTGGTTACTCTTAAGTTAACCCCAAGATCAGCTGAAATAATATGTGCCAAAGTAGTTTTACCTAAACCTGGAGGGCCGTGTAATAACACATGATCAAGCGCTTCGTTACGCTGTTTTGCCGCTGCCACAAACACACGTAAATTAGCAACAACACTTTCCTGCCCGCTAAAATCTTCAAAAGCAATAGGCCGCAAAGCACGTTCTATCTCTTTATCTGTTGTATTGAGGTTTTCACCATCAGGGTTTAAATTGTCATTCATACGATAAAGGTAGATGAAAGATCAACGGCATCTTGCTACAATTTATAGAATTAAACAACATTTATTTCCGTTAACAATTTATTACAATTACCCTTCAACTTAAAGCGTTGCTTTAAGTAAAAACGCTATTTTTAGATTCAAATTCGTAAGATATGTTATTACAAAAAATAAAATACATGGCTATTGGTGTAGCCATGACAGCCGGTGTGGTATTAATATACAATAACCGCGATGTGTTTAAGAACTTAACGGGCAGTAACAAGAACAATGGGCTTGTTAATAAGATAAACCCTGAGTTTGCCAGCTACATCAGCGCTTTTACCACGGGCTATATTTCAACAGGCTCAACTATTAAAATAAAGATGAGCAGCGAATTTGCCAATACAACACAATTAAATAAGCCTTTAACCGAAAGTTATTTTTCTTTCTCTCCTTCTATTGAAGGTGAAACCGTTTGGAAAGACGGACAAACTATAGAATTCAGGCCAAAAGAACGTTTAAAGCCCGGACAAATTTATACGGCTACTTTCAACCTGAACAAACTGGTTGAAGTAAAAAAGGAGTTACAGGAATTTGAATTCCAGTTCCAGGCAATACAACAGTCTGCGCAATTACAGCTTAACGATCTTAAAAGCTATCACTCAAACGATTTTAGTTTTTACAGCTTAAGCGGAAATATTTCTACTGCCGATTTTGCCGATGCCGCTTTATTAGAAAAAACATTGGATGCAAAATTAAACAGTAAAGATCTTGCCATTAAATGGACTCACAACGAAAAAGGTACGCTTCATAAATTTATAATTGATAGTATTGAAAGGGGAAGTTCTTCTGAAAAATTAAATTTAAACTGCGATGGAAAAGGACTTAACATTACTTATACCGCAAAACAAAGCTTTGAAATTCCTGCAAAAGGCCAACTGGTTCTTTTAAATACAAAGGTGGTTTCTTCAGATGCCGATTCTTACGTTTTGGTGAACTTCTCAAATCCTCTTGATCAAAACCAGGCGCTTGAAGGCCTTATTGGTATTGATAAAGTAACCGAGACTAAATACATTGTAAATAATAACCAGGTGTTGATCTATCCGGCCAATGTAAAAAGTGGTTCTTATGTTTTAAAAGTGCAATCAGTTAGAGATACAAAAGGCCAGTTAAGCGAATCATCCGAACATAATATCGTTTTTGATGAAGTAAAACCTGCTGTTAAATTTTCAGGCGAAGGAACCATTTTACCTTCTACCAACAATCTTTCAATGCCTTTTGAAACCGTTAATTTAAGAGCCGTTGATGTTAAGATCATTAAAATTTACGAGAACAACATTCTGCAATTTTTACAAACCAACGATATGGATGGTAACGGTCAAATTGCACAGGTTGGTAAAAAAATAATTGAGAAACGGATTAATTTAGGAATTACAAATCAGGCCGACTATGGTGTTTGGAAAAAATTCTCGTTAGATCTTGGAAGTCTTATTAAATCTGAGCCCGGCGCTATTTACAAAGTGTATTTAAGCTTTAAAAAGGCCTACTCTACTTTTCCGTGCTTAGGAAATAATAACGATGAGAAATTTGAGATGGAAGAAATTAAAGGACCTGAAGATGAAGACAACATTTCTTATTTCGGTTATTATTATGATGATTACTCTTACAATAACTACGATTACGGTTATGAAGGAGAAGGTTACGAAGGAGATGGTGATAGCGAAGAGAATGAAAATAGCTGGACCTTCCGCGATAATCCTTGCAAAAATGCGTATTACACACAATACGGTCGTTCGGTTTCAAGAAGCATTTTAGCTTCTGATCTTGGTTTAACGGTTAAAAAAGGGAACGATGGAAGCTTTTTTGTTGTAGTTAACGATCTTGTTACTACCAAGCCAATGAGTGGTATTGAAATTGAAATGTACGATTACCAAAAGCAATTGATCATTTCTGCAAAAACAAATTCAGATGGTCAGGCATTTATTTCTCCGGGACAAAAACCTTATTTCATCATTGCTAAAAAAGATAAAGAACGTGCTTATTTAAAATTAGATGATGGCGCTACATTATCATTGAGTATGTACGATGTTTCGGGCGATGCTATTAAAAAAGGTGTGAAAGGCTTTATTTATGGCGAACGTGGCGTTTGGCGTCCGGGCGATTCGTTATTCTTAACTTTTATTTTAGAAGATAAATTAGGATCAATTCCTGCAAGTCATCCTGTACAATTTGAATTAACTAATCCGCAAGGCCAGTTATACAAGCGTATTATCAGCAGCAAAGGTGTTGACGGCTTTTATAATTTCTCTTGCGCTACCGATAAAAATGCACCAACCGGTTTATGGAATGCGGATGTGAAAATTGGTTCTATGCACTTTAGTAAAAGCGTGCGTATTGAATCTATTATGCCAAACCGTTTAAAAATTGAAGTGAACGTTGGCGATAATAAATTATTAATTGGCACCAACGATAATATTGTAAAGCTCCACACCAATTGGTTAACAGGCGCTACAGCAAGAGGTTTGGCAGCAAACATAAATGTATCCTTAAGTTCTTCTAAAACCGAATTTCCAAAATATCCGAATCATAATTTTGATGATCAAACGATAAGATTTGAAGCACAGCAAATAACCATTTTTGATGGTAAGGTAGATGAGAACGGTAACACAAGCGTTCCTTTAAAATTAGATCTTGGAAAAAATGCTCCGGGTTTATTAAAAGCTAATTTCAATACACAGGTATTTGAGCAGGGCGGCGCATTTAGCGTTGATCGCTTTACGGTTGATTATTCACCTTACGCGTATTACACCGGTATTAAAATGCCGGAAGGTGAAAAAAATTCAGGCATTCTTTACACAGATAAAGAACATTCTATTGATATAGCAACTGTTGATGCGTTGGGCAATCCAGTATCGCGCAGTAATTTAAAATTTGAATTATATAAATTAGAATGGCGCTGGTGGTGGGATCAGTACCGCGAGGAACTAGCCAACTACGCATCGGATGATTATCACCGCAGTATTCAACAGGAGAATTTCTCTTCTAAAAATGGTTCTGCAAAAGTGAAAGTAAAAATTAAACAGAACGAATGGGGACGTTATTTACTGCGTGTGATCGATCTTGATGGCGGGCACTCATCATCACAGGTTGTATATTTTGACTGGAGCAACTGGATGGAGCGCGACGGCGGAAGTGATAATAAAATTATCTCTAACATGTTAAGCTTTACAACCGATAAAGCAAAATATAAAACCGGCGAAGAAGTGAGCGTTACAATTCCCTCACCGCAAAATGGCCGTGCTTTGGTTTCTATTGAAAACGGAAGCCGCGTTATTGAAGCGCATTGGTTAGAAACTGAAAAAGGAAGCACTGTTTTTAAATTTAAAGTAACGCCTGAGATGGCGCCAAATGTTTACGTTCACGTTTCATTAATGCAGCCGCATTCAAGAACGAACGATCTTCCTATTCGTTTGTACGGTGTTGTGCCAATTAATATTGATGATCCTGAAACACATTTGCGTCCAACCATTAACATGCCAAAAACAATTGTGCCCGAGCAAAACCTTACCATTAATGTGGGTGAAGAGAACAGCAAAGAAATGGCATTTACCATTGCAGTTGTGGATGAAGGGTTGTTGGA
>JACDED010000045.1:0-4493 GCA_013816615.1 Bacteroidota bacterium | reverse complement strand
ACGTTTTAAAACACCAAACCCTCACAATACATTTTATGCCAAAGAAGCTTTAGGTGTAAAAACATGGGATGTTTACAACAGCGTTATTGGTGCATTTGGCGCAGAATTAGAGCGTATTTTAAGTATTGGTGGCGACGGAAGCTTATTAGGCGATGATGGCGCAAAAGCAAATCGTTTTAAACCAATGGTGAGATTTTTTGGTCCATACCATTTAAATAAAGGCGAGAAAAAAGCAATTACGTTTAAAATGCCAATGTATGTGGGTTCGGTTAGAACGATGGTAATTGCAGGCGAAAAAGGCGCGTATGGTATGGCCGAACAAACCACACCGGTTAAAGCGCCATTAATGATTTTAGGAACATTACCCCGGGTTTTAAGTGTAACTGAAGAAGTCAAATTACCTGTTTCTGTTTTTGGTGGCGATAATACTGTAGGAAATACAACCGTAAAAGTAGAAGTTAATGGTTTACTGCAAACCGTTGGCAAAAATACCAAATCAGTTAACGTTGGTAAAAACGATGAGCAATTGGTTGTGTTTGATATTAAAGTAAAAAATCAAACAGGTATTGCCAAAGCAAAAATTACTGCGACAGGCGGCGGACATACCGCAACCTATGAAATTGAATTAGATGTTAGAAACCCAAATCCATACACAACAGATATTAAAGATCTTTGGGTAGATGCAGGCAAGACCTTAAAAGAAACTTTTGCTCCATTAGGCCTGGCGGGCACTAATACAGGCGTGTTGGAGCTCTCCACTATTCCACCAATTAATTTAGATGAACGTTTAAAATATTTAATTGGCTACCCGCATGGTTGTGTTGAGCAAACAACGTCTCAGAGCTTTGCGCAATTGTATTTAAGTGACATAATGGATCTTTCTGCCGAACGTAAAGCAGATATAGAAACAAATATCAAACATGGTATCAGTGAGCTTCGTAAATTCCAGATAGGTAGCGGTGCTTTAAGTTACTGGCAGGGCTTAAATGAAGCCAATGATTGGGGTACAACCTATGCCGGACATTTTATGATGGCGGCCGAGAAAAAAGGTTACGATCTGCCTTCGGGCTTTAAAGCCAATTGGGTAAAATACCAAACCGGTATTGCTCAAAACTTTGTAGCCAGCACTAATAAATATTATAGTAACGATGAGCAACAGGCTTACCGTTTGTATGCCTTGGCCTTGGCAAACGCACCGGTATTAAGTGCTATGAACCGCTTACGGGAATACGCAGGTTTATCAAATCAGGCGCGTTGGTTATTAGCTGGTGCTTACGGACAAATTGGACAAACCTCTGAAGCAGAAAAATTAATTTCAACAGCAAGTACAGATGTTACGCCCTACCGTGTAAACTATTATACTTATGGTTCATCTGACCGTGACATAGCTATTATTTTAGATGTGCTTTCATTGCTCAATAAAAAACAACAGGCCTTTGTACAATTAAAAAAAGTATCTGACTTTTTAGGATCGAAGAATTGGTTAAGTACACAAACAACAGCTTATGCTTTGGTAGCTGTGAGTTCGTTCGTTAAAAAATTTGGTGGCTCGTCGGCTATGCAGGCACAGGTTACGGTTAATGGTAAAGCTATTACCTTAAATGGTAAATCAAGTATTGCGCAAATACCAATTGATTTTAAAAACAATGCTGCCGGTAATGTAAGTATTACCAATAATGGTAAAGGCAATTTATATGTACGCATTATTAACCGCGGTAAACCGCCAATTGGCGAAGAAGTAGAAGCCAATGAAAATATTACGGCTAGTGTAATTTATAAAGATATGCTGGGCAATATTATTTCACCTGCGGAATTAGTACAGGGTACTAACTTTATGATGAGCGTTACCGTTAAAAACTTAGGCATGATGGGCGATATTAAAAATGTTGCTTTGATAGATTATGTACCGTCCGGTTGGGAAATTCATAACGCGCGTATGGATGAGAACGAAGCAGTTTTAAAGAACTCATCGTATACTTACCAGGATATTAAAGATGACAAAGTACTCACCTACTTTGATCTGAACACAACAGATACGAAAACCTTTAACCTGATGTTAAATGCAAGTTATGAAGGTAAATATTATTTACCTGCTATAAATGTAGAAGCCATGTATGATAATAGCATTTACGCAAGAACAAAAGGACAATGGATCTACGTTGTGAAGCAGAAGAACGGTGTGGCTACAAAATAAATAAAACCGATATAAACCGTCATTGCGAGCGGTAGCGAAGCAATCTCAAACAACTACGTATGAGATGGCTAGGCAAAAAGCCTCGCAATGACGAAGCGGATAATTATAATGAAATGGTAATTGGCGGTGCGATTTATATTTTAACTAATAAAGGTAATACCACTTTATATACTGGTGTTACATCAAATTTGGTTAGTCGATTATATAAACACAGGAATGGAACTTACAAAAAGAGTTTTACAAGTAAATACAGATTAACGAAATTGGTTTACTATGAAGTTTTCTTAAGAATCGAAGATGCTATTGCCAGGGAGAAACAAATTAAAGGCGGCAGTAGGTTGAAAAAAGAAAATTTAATTCTTTCGATCAACCCTAATTGGTACGATCTTTCGAAGGAAGTTGGTGTAGAAGAATAAACGGGCATAAACCGTCATTGCGAGTGATAGCGAAGCAATCTCGCACAAAGTATATTACTTTATTTGAGATTGCTTCGGCGAAAAGCCTCGCAATGACGAATGGTCTATGTTGTGAAGCAAAAGAACGGTGTTGCTACTAAATAAACAATAGAATGACCGTTGTATATTAAACAAATTATTTTAATTAAAACAAAAATGAGTTACAAACTCTTCTTAGATGACATTAGAACGGTTGAAATGGTTTTCAAAAAGAAAGAAGATCAGAATTTTATTGTGGTGAGAAATTTTGAGGATTTTAAAAAAGTAATTATCGAAAAAGGACTGCCTGATTATATAAGTTTTGATAACGATCTTGGTCTTGATGAAAATGAAGAAGTTGCTCCGGATGGTTATGCCGCCGCGAAATGGCTGGTATATGATTCAGGTTTTGATCTTATTAATTTGAAGTTTAATGTGCATTCTGCAAATCCCGTTGCTTCAGTACAAATTCAAAGTCTTTTGGATAATTATATAAAGCACCTCAAAAATGAAAAAATATAAATTTTCTTTGATTAAAAACATGAAACCATTATTAATTTTATTTCTTGCTTTACTTTTTGTTGGCGCAAACGCCCAATCAAAAACCAGTACTTATAAAATATCAGGAGTACCGAGTCCTAACGGCATCATTCGTCCAACAACAAAATTAAAGGTCACGTTTATAGGGCCAACAAAACAACCGGTAAAAAGCCATGTTAAAATGCTGGTTAATAAAGATACGGTTGTACCAACTATTAATTCAAAAGGAATTTATGTTAGTTATTTAGATACCGGAAATTATAGTTTAAAATTTATGGTGCCTTTTTGGTATGATGTGGTTATTGATAGTTTAAAATGCAGCAAGAATGAAGATATTAGTATTATAATTTATTTTGAAGCAAAACAAATAAAAATGCCACAGATTTTATTTGACCTGGGAAAACCGGTTATTTATTTGTATCCGGAGAAAGCAACTAAAGTAGATCTTTCGTTAAACGTAAAAGGAAAAATGACCTTCTCCTACCCACTTTATGAAAATGGTTGGACATTTACCGCAACACCATCAGGAACTATTGAATACAAAAACAGGAATTACAATTATTTGTTTTGGGAAGCTGAACAGCAATTACAAACCTTAGCTATTAACTGGAACGAAGGCTTTATAGTAAATTCAGATACATTAATTTCTTTTTTTGAGAACTCGCTGGCACGTTCCGGCTTAAATGAAAAAGAAACACAGGATCTTATAACTTTTTGGGTTCCTAAAATGAAAAACAATAAACAAAACTATATTCATTTTATGTTTAGCAAAGATTATGACCAATTAGCTACGATCACTATCGAGCCTAAGCCGGAAAATCTTATTCGTGTTTTTGTATTATGGTCTAAGGTAACAGATACATCGGTTTCTATTAAACCACAAACTTTTCCGGTATTCAATAGAAAAGGTTTTACTGTAATTGAATGGGGAGGCAGTGAAATGGATAATATTTTAAGTAGGATCGACAAAAATAATAATTAACCATGCACTTTTACCTCTCCTCTTATAATTTTGGAAATGAAGTAACTCAATTAAAGGCGATGATCCCCGCAACTAATAAGATCGCGTATATTGATAATGCAAAGGATTATAAAGGATTTGATGAGGCTTTAAGAATTAAATTGCGCGATGAGCATATTCAACAATTAAACCAGTTTGGTTTTGATGCAGAATATTTAGATCTGAAAGATTATTTTGATAAGAAACCGGAATTAAGAACTAATACCAAATTCATATATAATATAGTCCAATTTTGCTTATTTGATTTTATTTGCTATATTTGGACTATATTATAAATGGATATTATGGCTTTACCAAAAAAAAT
>JACDED010000044.1:805-31975 GCA_013816615.1 Bacteroidota bacterium | reverse complement strand
GCGTGGGAATGCGTTTACTAAAGAACTTAGGAGTAGATGTAACTGAACTTCGCAGAAACATTGAACAAAACTTAACTCCCGGTTTACGTAAATCCAATAACCTGGCAAACATCCCATTGGTAAAACAAGCCGAAAAGACATTAAAACTGACGTATTTAGAGGCCAAGACCTTTAAGTCTATACAAATTGGCACCGAGCATTTGCTGTTATGTATTTTAAAGGATAACGATAATGTGGTAACAAAGACCTTAATTAAGTCTGGAGTTGATTACGATGCCGTACGTGCAGAATTGGAAGGCTTTTTAGATAACCCTGGCAAGATAGAAAATTCTGCAGCCGGTGGAGATGAAGATGAAGGCGAAGAATCAAACTTTGGTGGTGCAAGTAATACAGGCAATCAAAAGAAACAAGGCGAGAGCAAATCAAAAACACCTGTGCTTGATAATTTTGGCAGAGACCTAACCAAAATGGCAGAAGACGGAAAATTAGATCCTGTTGTTGGCCGCGAAAAAGAAATTGAACGTGTATCACAAATATTATCCCGTCGTAAAAAGAACAATCCGATTTTAATTGGTGAGCCCGGTGTGGGTAAATCAAGTATTGCCGAAGGTTTGGCATTACGTATTGTTCAACGCAAAGTATCACGTGTGTTATTTGGTAAGCGTGTTGTTACTTTAGATCTTGCATCTTTAGTTGCAGGTACAAAATACCGTGGCCAGTTTGAAGAACGTATGAAAGCCGTTATGAACGAATTGGAAAAATCACCCGATGTTATTTTATTCATTGATGAGATCCATACAATTATTGGTGCGGGTGGTGCAAGCGGAAGCTTAGATGCCAGCAACATGTTCAAGCCTGCTTTAGCGCGTGGTGAGATACAATGTATTGGTGCAACAACTTTAGATGAGTACAGGCAATATATTGAGAAAGATGGTGCATTAGAGCGTCGTTTTCAAAAAGTATTAATTGAGCCTGCTACTCCGGATGAAACTTTACAGATCTTAAATAATATTAAAGGTAAATACGAAGATCATCATAATGTTACTTACACTGAAGAAGCTTTAAAAGCCTGTGTACAGTTAACTGCAAGATATATAACGGATCGCCACTTGCCGGATAAAGCTATTGATGCTTTAGATGAAGCAGGAAGCCGTGTACATATTACAAACATTAATGTTCCTGAAAACATTTTAGAGATCGAGAAAAAGATCGAAGATATTAAGGAGTTAAAAAATCAGGTTGTACGCTCTCAAAAATATGAAGAGGCTGCAAGATTGCGTGATACTGAAAAGCAATTACAAACCGAATTAGAGGTTGCTAAAAAAGTATGGGAAGAAGAAACCAAACAAAACAGAATTTTAGTTACTGAAGATAATGTTGCCGAAGTTGTAAGTATGATGAGCGGTGTACCTGTTCAACGTGTTAACCAAAACGAAGGTGATAAGTTGGTTAAAATGAATGAGCTTATTACAGGTAAAGTTATTGGCCAGGAAAAAGCCGTTGCTAAAGTTGTAAAAGCAATTCAACGTAACCGTGCCGGTTTAAAAGATCCTAATAAACCAATTGGTTCATTTATATTCTTAGGCCCAACAGGTGTTGGTAAAACACAATTGGCAAAAATTTTAGCAAGACATTTATTTGATAATGATGATGCGTTAATTCGTATTGACATGAGCGAGTACATGGAAAAATTTGCTGTAACACGTTTAATTGGCGCACCTCCGGGATACGTTGGTTATGAAGAAGGTGGGCAGTTAACTGAAAAAGTACGCCGTCGTCCCTACTCTGTTATCTTATTAGATGAGATCGAAAAAGCACATCCTGATGTATTTAACATGATGTTACAAGTGTTGGATGATGGTATGTTAACGGATAGCTTAGGTCGTAAAATTGATTTCAAAAATACGATCATTATCATGACCTCAAACATTGGTGCCCGTCAGTTAAAAGATTTTGGTACAGGTGTTGGTTTTGGAACTGCAACAAGAAAAGAAGGAGAAGATGATGCTTCAAAAGGCATTATTGAAAGTGCATTGAAAAAAGCATTTGCCCCTGAATTCTTAAACCGTATTGATGATGTAGTAATGTTTAACTCTTTAGAAAAATCAGACATTCATAAGATCATTGATATTGAATTAGGTCATTTATTTGGAAGGGTTACCGGTTTAGGTTACAATATTAAAATTACCGATGCTGCAAAAGATTATATCGTTGAAAAAGGTTACGATGCCAATTACGGTGCAAGACCTTTAAAACGTGCCATTCAAAAATATCTTGAAGATCCTATGGCAGAAGAGATCATTAAAAATAATCTTGCCGAAGGTGATGAGATAGAAGTAGATTACAACAAAGAAAAAGATGAAGTAATTGTTTCTACACACAAGCCAAAAGCAAAAAAAGGTAAGAAAGAAGATAAAGCATAGCTTTAATTCAAAATTCAAAGCAAAACCCCGGCAGAAGTGTTGGGGTTTTTTGTTTTATTTAAATCCTTACATTTATGATACAATGCGTTTAATTCACAACTTTTACCTCCTGCTATTAAGCTTAGCTTTTATATCAATACAAGCTCAGCAAAAAGACAGTCTTTTAAAAGCTTTAAATACAGCCAAACAAGACACTCAAAAAGTAATTATTTTAAACCTGCTTTCAAAAGATTTTAATCGTAACGATCCTTCACAAACTTTTGCTTTTGCCCAACAGGCAAATAAGCTGGCTACAAAAAACAATTATATTCCCGGCCTTGGCAATTCCTATTGCAACCTCGGCATGTATTTTCTTTACACAAACAATAACGACTCAGCTTTAATTTGTTTTAATAAGGGGCTTGTTATTACGAATAACATAAAATTTAAAGCCATTCATGCAAATCTGCTTAAAAGAAAAGGTGTAGTTTATTATTATAGTGGAGCTACTGATAGCGCACTTTTTTATTACAAACGCTCATTAGCTCAATACGAAAGTATTAAGGATAGCTTAGAGATAATAAAAATGCTTAACAACATAGGTTCGGTCTGTGCAAGAAAAGGAGATCTTGACGATGCCATTTTTTACTTTTTAAAATGTCTTCGTTTTGATGAGGGTAAAAATGACACTAAAAATGTTGCATTAGATTGTAATAATTTAGGCTCGATGTTTACTCAGAAAAGAGATTTTAAGAGCGCCGAAAACTACTTGCAACGCGCCTTACAGATAAGGCGTTTATTAAAAGATTCTGTAATGCTGGCAAGCACGCTGTTAAATTTAGGCCACGTTTATCATGATAAAAAAGAGGTTAAAGCTTCTCTTGATCAATATTTTAAAGCTATTAGTTTATTAAATAAGAACAAAAATCCATATGATTATGCAATGGTGGTTAATAATATTGGTTTGTCTTATTTTGATTCGGGAGATCTTGATAATGCTTTAAAATATTATACCGAGTCTCTTGCGATTAAACGCCAGACTGGTGATAAAAGCGGCTTGGCAAGTACATTAGGAAATTTAGGTACGATCTATTATAACAAAAAGAATTTTTTAAAAGCTATTGAATATTATTCTGAATCAGAAATGATCGCTTTTGAAACCGGAGACCTAAGCTACCAGGTAAATGCATTATATAATCTCCACAACTGTTATCTTTTTTCAAACAATGAGCTGGCAAAGCAAACCTTCGCAAAGTATGTTATTTTAAAAGACAGTATGTATAACGCAACCAGCTCGGGCCAGATAGCAGAAATGCAAACACTTTACGAAACAGAGAAAAAAGAAAAAGAAAATCTTGAATTAAAACAAAAAACTGAATTACAACAATTACAACTCGAAAACGAAAATCAGCAAAGAAAAAATCAATTGGCAATTGCTTTAGTGATCGTGATTTTAATTGCAGGCACGTTTTTATTCATTTATAATCGCAAACAACAACAACAAAAAGTTGAGCGCGCAGAAGCAGAAAAACTACGCTTTAAAGATGTGATCGAAGCCGAAGAAAAAGAGCGCTCACGTATTGCACAGGAATTGCATGATGGATTAGGCCAGTTATTATCTGCCGCACGTTTAAATGTGGCAAGTCTTGAAGATTCGGTAATTAAAGAGGATAAACCCGGCCTTGACCGGGCATTAAAAATTCTTGATGATGCCTGCGTTGAAATAAGAAGCATTTCACATAACATGATGCCAAGTGCATTAACGCGTTTAGGTTTAATTCCTGCAATAAATGAAGTGGTAGATAATATCAATGCAACCAAAGGTTTAAAAATAGATTTTTCTACCAATTTTGATGAATCGCTCGGCAAATCTCTCGACATAACGGTTTACAGGGTTATACAGGAGGTTTTAAATAACATGATAAAACATGCTAAAGCGGATCAAATTTATATGTCGATAACAAAAACGGCAGGCGATCTTGAAATAAGTATGAAAGATAACGGCATTGGCTTTGATACAGATAAGCTAAAAGACAGTAAAGGCATGGGCTGGAAGAATATCTTCTCGCGGGTTTCAATGTTGGATGGTAATATTAAGCTGGAATCAGAACCACAAAAAGGAACAATGGTTTACATCAAACTAAAATTAAAGAATGGATAAAGAATTAAAAATTGTGATAGCCGATGATCATCAAATGTTTATCGATGGTATTAGATCTCTTCTAAAAAAAGAGGTTCAGCTTAACTTTGTTCATGAAGCGTTAAATGGCGAAGATGCTTTTTCCTATCTCAGCAAAAATGAAGTTAACCTCTTAATTACTGATATAAGTATGCCTGGTATGAGTGGAACAGAGCTTACAAAAAAAGTAAAAGCAGAATTTTCGGATATAAAGGTTTTGGTTTTAACCATGTTCAACGATCCGGCTATTATTAACGATATTCTTCAATCAGAAGCCGAAGGTTATATTTTAAAAAACACCGGTAAACAGGAATTGCTTTCTGCCATTAATAAAATAATGGATGACGGCACCTATTACAGTAATGAAGTAATGAACCTGATGCTAAAACATAATAAAAAGAAAAGCATCCTTACCGAAACTAAAGAAGAATTAACCGCCCGCGAATTAGAGATCCTTAAATTAGTTTGCGAAGAACTTACTACTGCTGCCATTGCCGAAAAATTATTCATCAGTCCGCGTACAGTTGAAACTCACCGAAAGAATATTATCGAAAAAACAAAAGTAAAAACCATCGTTGGTCTTATAAAATATGCATTCGAGAATAACCTTATTGCCTAAAATACCTATCCAACACAAGTAAAAATACCTAGCCCTACTTAGTCTTTTAATTTAAGCACGCTTTAGTTTTGTGAAAAACCAAAGCTTTGAAAAATCGTTTGACTAAAAGAGAGAAAGAAGTGCTGCTGCTCATACTTCAGGATCACAGTTCGCAATCCATTGCAACTGAACTCAAACTGAGCATAAGAACGGTTGAGACCCACCGTAAGCACATTATAAAAAAAACGGACTCCAGATCTCTCGTATCCTTGTTCAAGTATGCCATTCAATCAGGTTTAATGGCTGAATATTATTACAAACCACTAAAAATTGATAAAAATAATACCTAGCGCCACGGATATAATATACCCACTACTACGGATTGTTGTAACCATACAAATCCTGCAACTTTGAAGTATAAATTATTAACATAACGTTAAACAAAAAAAACATGAAAAAATTAATACCCTACGCGCTTCTGTTAGCTTTACCGTTTACCGGTTTAGCCCAAAAACTAGTACTCGAAAAAACTTACGAGGTCGATAAAAAAGCAAAAAGAGGTTATTTAGATCTGGTAACAACTGATCCAAAGGACAAAACAACAACGCTTTCATTTATAACGAACAATGGAAACAATGGCAAGATCAAATATCAAAATTACATTTTTGACAAAGACTACAACTTTATTAAGGCAGAAGAAGGCCAGGAGCAATTGTACAAAAACAAACGCTACAAAGGAGAAAATTATTCTGTAGAAGGGATCACTGTAGAAACAGGTATGCTTGGTAAAATGGTACTTAGAAAAAAACTGATCGAATACAATTGGAGTTGGTTTAATGGTCAATACAATAAAAAAGTAACACTTCTGGATAAAATAAAACCAAAAGATGACGAGGGTAACAGTTATATGCTGGTTAAAAAATTTGAAGATGATGAGACAGGCTCTGTGATCGCTTTAGTAATTGTAGCATTCGGAAAAGGAGCAAATCCAAACGAATATATTCTGATGAAAATTGACAAGGACCTAAAAACGCAAATAATAGATAAACGCACATTTACTTCTCCAAAATATTTATCTAAGTCGTTTGTTATTCCTGCAGAAGTGGATGAAGACGATAATGATGAGGAAGCAAGTGAAGATATTTCTAAATCAGACATGTGTTTTATTTTCGCAGGTAATCCTGATAAAAAAAATAAAGAAGCAGCCAACAATTTTCAAATGTGGCGTGTATCTAAAGAAGGTAAAATAGTTAATACTGTTGATATTAAAACTTTGAAAGCAGGATGGAATATTGAATCTGTGATAGCAAAAAGCGGAAGTTTGTATTTTGTTGGACCTGCTAATGAAGAGACATCATCTAAAGCACCTGACGAAACAAAATGGAAATTTTATCAATTGGCTAAAATAACTAAAGATAAAGTTGATTATGTTACTGCAACAGACATGGATGAATTTGAAGCAAAATTAAAAAAGCCCGCTTCTCAAAGCAAAAACCCTGCTTATAGTGGAAAAAGGTTCCGTCTTGTAAGAGCAAATGTTACATCAGATGGATCTTTATTTCTTTGCGGGCAAAACTTTAAGGAAGCTGAATTTAAGGACGTGTTAATGTTTTATTTTGATAACGGCGGTAAACTTAAGGCACAATATGGTGTGCGTTTAGAAGAAGTAAATACAGCCTCTAAAGCAAGAGCTACAAATCAGTTCGTTCAAGAGTCTAACGGTTCTGTTTTTTGGACAGTTTGGGAGTTATGTGGTTATAAAGAAGAAGTTGGAGATAATGGAAAGCTAAAAGGCTTGTACTATCCAAGCGTAGCTAAAATAAATTTAGGCTCCGGTGAGATCGGCGATTTTGTTAGGTTTGGTACTGTAAAAGATAAACCAAAATATTATCTGCAAAATAGCTACCCTATTATTACTAATCCCGGCGATGGCTCGCAGGTATATTTAGGAGTTGATAAACCCGGTAAAGTTTTCTGGTTCGGAAAAGTTGTTATGGACTAAATAATTATTTTTCTAAATAAACTTTTAAATAAACATAAATTCTATTTCTATGAAAAACAAAATTCACTCAATTCTTTGCCTTTCTTTTTTATTACTTGTAGGTTATAATTCGTTAGGTCAAATTGATCTTGACGATAGCAAAGTTTTGAAGATCGGTTACAGGATGGGAATTACAAGATTTAATCCGGCCTATGTTGCATTCGCCAAAAATTCAACGATCCAGACCCATGAGTATAAAGATTATATCCTTCCAAGCAACCTTGATGTATGGTTCGGCAAAAATGGTGAGCATGCTTTTTACGATGCCAATATTGGTGGTTTAGTATATACAATTGCAATTTATACTTACGACCTTGCAAAAAACAAAGAGCCCGATTGGATAAATGAAAAAATGAGGAAGTCGCAAAAGAACTTTCCAAACTATACTGAAGATACACCAAGAGGATCTGATTTTGATATTATGGACATGAAACTTGGTTTTGGTGGGAAAGGTATCTTTTTTGGTGGGCAGGTTGGCTATACTTATTTTGGTCCTGGTTATAGCAACCTGGGTTATACCAGCGATAGTAGCCGTGTATACAAGGTAGCAGCTTCTTATCTTTCGTATGGCTTAGGCATTCATTATAATGCAAGCGTGAAAAACTTTATAATGCAAAACTCTCTTACTTTTGATAAATTAAAAAATAAGAAAGAACTGTTAGACGGTTTTGGAGTAAAACTTGAATCGACTATTTATTTAGGAAAAGGAAATGGATTTTATTTTGCGCCGTATATAAAATGGAGAACTATGCAAAGTACCATAAGTGTGACCACTACTACTTATTTAACCGGTAGTTCAGGCCAATCCTATATGAATAATGATGTTGTAGTAAAATCTTCGAGTCTTGCATTCGGAGTACGCGCAGGTTTCTATCTGAGCGATTAAACAAAACAAGTAAAACAAATTTTCAAAAAATAGTTGCGTAGCCCTGGTTATGCAACTATTTTTTTTCTTATTATTTTCCTATTAAAATAAATGGTGCCCAATAAAACGGACTCGCCAGATCAGGATTGGCGATAAGACTTAATTTAGATCTTTGCAACGAACTGCTATACCCCGTTTTGGTAGGATTGCTAAAAAAATCTACCATGAGTGTAGAAGTGCCTTCATCACTTACCGGCCACAACGAAACCAATAGATTTTTTGCCCCGGCATACATAAATCCCCTCGATAGGCCAATTAATCCTTCACCTTCTGATACAGTTCCTAATCCTGTTTGACACGCACTTAAAGCAACAAGATCAGCGTTAAGCGTTAAATTATATATCTCTGATGCAAATAAAATATTGTCCTCCGTGTCGCCATTTTGCGCCAAGATCAATCCCGAAAAGTTGGGCTTGTCTTCATTCACAAAACCATGAGTAGCGAAATGAATAATTTTATAATCCTGCAAATTAGCATCCTTAATATTTTTTTCATTAGCCATATTAAATTTTAATACTGTGCATTTTTGTCCTTCATCATTAAGGTGTTTACTTACCGCGTCAACTTCTTCCAGTGTACCGGGTAATGGATTTATGTAAGTGCCATCGGCTAAAAAAGAACGTTTTTTCTTCCCAAAAATTTCCGATTTAAAAACAATATTACGTGTTTGTGCTACTTCGTTTTTTTCAGAAAAAACAGGTGCTATAGCAATATAATCTTTAGACGCAGTTGATCTGGTTTGATCCTGAGTGAGTACAAGCGAAGCGGCATAAAGGTAATTTACCTCATAATATTTTATAAGATAATCAAGAGAAGAAAAATTGTCACCCGTTTTTGGTTTTGTTTTAACCATGCTTTCAAATGGGAAAAAGAATAAAGGCCCATCGGGAACAATGGTGATTTTTTTGATCTGTAATTGTTTTAGAACGCTGTCAACGCCCGAAAACATATTTTTGTAAAGTCCGTAAGCATTATCAGATATGATCTTATAATCATTACCCGTAATTCCATCGCGGTAGGCTGTAATATTTTCTTCTGAGCTTTTATCATTTTTTAATTCAACAAGATCAATTCTTTTATTGGAAATTATAATTGCTGCTGAAAATTCAGCATTATAAATAAAATTAATAATAGCTTCATGGGCGGCTAATTTTTGCTGAATACTTTTAGTGTCTGAATTTTGAGCGTATCGTAACTGATCGTATTTTGGATATTTGTTTTTTATAACCAGCTTAATACTGTCTTCCTGCGCATACAATTCTTTTAGTTTATTACTAAAGCGTATACCGTCTTCTTCGGTTAGTTCATTTATATTTAGCGACTGAGCCAGTTGTTCACACTCTTCAATAGTTTTACGTTCCGCTACTATCAGATCCTGGGGAACACCGCTTAATTTTTTGCAATTAATATCTTTAAGGGCTTTTTTGATCATAACACTTTTACAATCCTCAGTGATTTGGGCAGCAGTGTATAAATAAGTTTCATCTTTGGTGTTTTGAAAAAGATTATAACAAACCATTAAAGCGATCACATTCAGCTTATACTCATCGTTGCGGGTACCCATTTTTAAAGTAAACTCATCCACAGTCTCTTTTTCTTTACTTGCGTTCTTTATATCATTGTATTGCGTAAGGGCTGTTTTTAGATCTGTTGTATTTTTTTTTATCAGGGCCAGTTTAGCAGTTGCTTTGAAAAGTATTTTTTTACTTCTAACATATTCATCTTTAAAAAGTACATGGCCATTTGTGTTTACATTAACGGCGATCGCATTCTTCGAGGATTGTATTGCTTTATCAAATAATTTTTGCTCGTATTGAACTAAAGCCAGGTTGCTATGTGTTTTGCAATTGAAATAACTGTTCTTTTTATTTTCATTTAGTTTAATAACTTCTGAAAATATTTTTTCTGCCTCCGCGAAATTATTTTGTCCCATAGCCAAAACACCTTCGTGATTTCTTACAGTAACAAGTCCTGCTACATCATTTTTCTTTTTATAGATCAGCTTTGCTTTATCGTAAAAAATAAGTGCTGTATCAAATTGTGAATAAACGAGGTAAACACTTCCTATCCTGGTAAATACATTTGCTTGTTTTAATTCATCGTTTTTATAAATTTCAAGAAGCCCTTTATAAACCTGGCGTGCTGCCGCGGCATTTATTTTTGTAGTAGCTTCTGCAATATTTTCAATAGCTGTTATGTGTTTGTGGTGCCCGTAACCATACTTTTTTTCATACAACGTTAAAGCCTGGCTGTAGGCATAAATCGCTTTTGTAGTATTACCCTGGTAAAAGAAAATATTGCCGGCATTAATCTGACTTTCAGGGTCGGATATGCCTAATTGTTTTTTAAGGCCCGCTGATCTTTCGTTGTATAGTTTCGCTTGCTCGTAATCTGCATAGTCTGTATAGGCTACAGTGAGATTTTGATAACAGGTTGCCAGTTTAGCGGTATGGGGTTCTTTGGAAGACGAATACAAAGTAGCTGCTTCTTTAAGGTTCTCTATTCCTTCTGAAAGATTTTGTTCAGAAAGTATTTGTGCAGTTCCGTAATTCAATTTATAATCTGCTAATTCTGATTTAATAGTTGATTTACCAATATAATTTTTTTGTAATTCATAAAAGAGCATTGCTTTTTTCCATTCCTGCATTTCGCTATATAAGCTAGCCATATTGAAAACAGACAATTGTGTTTGTTCATCATTAGGTCCGAATAATTTTTTTCTTATCTCGTAACCTTTCAGCCCGTTTCTTTCTGCGTTTTCATAATCTCCTTTGCTTTGATATGCTAAAGCTAAATTGCCCAACGAATAAGCTACTTCACCTGAAGCGCTTCCCGTTGTTTTTTCGCGAATGCTTAAACTTTTACTATGGTAAAGTATGGCGTTAGTATAATCTTTTTTAATATCATAAGCATTTCCTTTGGTGTTATAAACATCCGCCATACTCAGGCTTTCGCCTTGCTGACGATTTATCAATTCTTTTTCGAGAATAGAACTATAAAAGATAGAACTATCGGAATTATTAAGATCGGTATGTATTTTTGACAATAAAGAAACCACTTCTAAGTTTTGGTTATCTGAAATAGTATATAATGATTTTCTTATACTGAAACCTTTATGAAGAAATTTAAGAGCAATGGTGAAATTTTTCTGATTGAGTTCCACAATGGCCTTATTTAAATAACATGTTGCCAGTTTAGGATCATTTTGTGCAAGGTTCTTTTCTATGATAGGAAGCGTTGTATTAAAAATAGTATTTGCCTTATCAAATAACTGATAGCCAGATAAAATATTAGCGAGTCCGCACTGGCAAGTAGCATAACTACCCCATTCATTGTTATTTTTAAACTCAACCCCTGCTTCAGTAAGTTTATCAATGGCCTCTTTTCCTTTATTCTGCTGGTAAAGTTGAATACCTTCCTGTAACAACTTAGTACCACTGCTTTGCGAGAAGCCCAACTGAAAACAAAAGAGGAAACTCAATGTGTAAAGTATAATTTTTTTCATCAGTTAAATATACTGAATCTGCAAGCTTAAAGGAATATATCTAATACTATGAATGTAATATACCCACCACTACGGATATTATATACCCATTGTTACGGATTGCAAAAAAAGTGAGTTGTTGCAACTTTACAGTATAAATTATAAACCCCTTAAATTAAAAGATATTTATTTTAAAGTATGATGCAAACGGTAATTTATTATGGGCACAAAATTATGGCGGTGCGCGGGCGATAGGTTCAATACTCGCCTACCGTTGCAATGGTTGGTGCTGGTAATTTTTATTTAAGAGGTTATACGTATTGTGTCTAAATTGCATTTGGCATCACAACGCTTACGTCATTTGATCATATCCATTTAAACTATCAGCCAATATCCACGATCTCGTTTTTAAGGGCATACAACACCAGCCCCGCTGTATTACGACAACCGATTTTTAGCAAGAGATTATTTCTATGGCCATTAACAGTGCTTTCGGTTATAAAAAGTTTTTTCGAAATTTCCTGGCTGGTAAGCTCTTTACAAATAAGCTGAAGTACATCTTTTTCGCGGGAAGTAATTTCAATATCCGGCTGGCGCAGATTTTTATTCTTTTTCTTTTGCATGTGGTTATGCATCACGCCAATTATTTTTTCATTAAAATAATAATCGTGGGTAACCACGGTGTGTATAGCCTTTTCTACTTCGGAAGGATCTGCATTTTTTACCAGGTATGCATTGGCACCTTCCTCTATTAATTTATGAATGTATTTTTCTTCTTCATGAATAGTAAGAATAATATTTTTAACAGCAGGATATAATTTTCTTATATTTTTCATAAGTTCAATACCATTCATATGCGGCATATTAATATCAATTAAAGCCACATGAATAGGGCTGCTGCTAACAGATAATTGGTTAAGCATATCTTCACCATTTTCTGCTTCAATGCAAACGGTTGTATTATTAAACGAATTTAAAAGCGAGATGATCCCTTTTCTGAATAACGTTTGATCTTCTGCAATAGCTATATTTAACATAACTTGGTATTTTTAATGAAAGGTAATGTTATACAGCATTGAAAACCTGCACCAGGCGCAGATTCAAAAACAGCTTCACCATCCATAGCAATGGCACGGCCTTCTATATTTTTTAATCCGATGCCATTTTTTGATCTTATACTGTTTGGATCTGCTCCTTTACCGTCATCCTTATAGAAAAAAGAAATAGTATCTGTTTGTACATCCCTGTTAATAGTTAGCAATAGTTTTTTAGCATCAGCGTATTTGATTGAATTGGAACTTAACTCCTGCACAATTCTATAAACAGCTAATGCGGCAGACTCACTTAGCTCCTCAAGATTAAAATTAGTTTCTAAATTCATCGTTATGACAGATGCCGAGTTAATAACCTCGAAATGATTTTCAAGGGCCTGCTCCAGGCCAAGAATTGAAATTTCGAAAGGAATAATTGCGTGTGAGATGCGACGCACACTTGCAATACCCGTTTGTACAAGGCTCTTACAATTTTGAAAATGCTGTGTGTTACTTGTATTTTCAGAACTTATTTGATTTATAGAAAGCGATAATGTTGAGAAAATACTCCCTAATTCATCATGAATGTCTTTTGCGATTCGGATACGCTCATCTTCTGCAGATTGAATACTATTTTTTAAAAGGTCTTTCTTGTAACGAATATCTAACCTGTGAAGTTCACCTTGTTTAGCTAAAAGATTTTTCTGATAACGCATAAAAGCCAGTATCAAGCCTCCTGCAATAAGCGCAAACGCGATCATTATACTTATTATTCCAAAATAAACGCTCATTTGATCTTATATCTTAACAGGCCTATTGTAATTGCACTATATAAAAGTACCAATAATAAAGTGTGTATAGACCAGATATTTAAAAGCAAACCATAAGCCAGTTTGTTTAAATAATTGCTAAACGAGAAAAGCACAATTGATCCTGAAAAATAAACAAGAAAACCTGCGGTAATATAATCAACGCCTTTATTGTTTTTGTTGGGAGCCATATCCTCTACGGTAAGGCTTTTTAAAAGACGCAGTACCGATAAAAATATAAATACAAGCGATGCAAGCGAACGGCTAATGGTATTAAACGTAAAAAAAATTTCAATATACACAGAACCGATCAACGAAAAAACCGTAAATAAAAGGGCAACACTTATAAAAATAAAATAAGAAATATCTTTTTTTAAAAGTATATAATAGAACCAGGATAAAATAATAAACTCTAATATGGTGTATATATGAAGAATTGGCAGGTTATTAATCTTCGACATCCAAAATATAAAAGATACGGCCTGCGTTAAAACAGATAGGATCAGATAATAAACTATTGGCTTTAATTCCTCAGGTCTATTTTTAATTCGGATAATTATCCATAAAGGAATTAAAATTAAAAAAGGAGCGTATTTAAAAAAAGCATCTCTTATTTCTGCAAGCATTCAAGGGCAAGATTAATTTTTAATCTATTTATTAACGGCGCACGTTGGCGGACAAGGGTATGAAAAATCATACCTTGCAGAAGTAAAGATTGTTGTTGCCGGTGCCACGCTGGTTAAAGGTTGCAGATCACCTAAACATTGACCCGGAGACAATGGATCTTTTTTAAAACCGGTAACTGGTTCAAAAAACAGGGCAGGCACCTTTGCAGGCAAGCAGTTAGGAATAGGATTATCCTTTATTCCAATTTTACAGATAGTACCTGTTATAGGCTGATCATCATGCGTAGAATTATAAGCATCCACTCTTGCGACATAATCTTTAAAATCATCAATAGAAAAAAGAAACGAATCCAACTGTAAAACAATTTCAGGATCTGGTTGGCCGGATGAAGGAACTAAACTGTAATTTCCACTCTGCCAGTCGTCTACATATCTGTCTGCTGTGTCTTTGCTGATAGTATTGGGATCAAGTATATGTTTATTGGAAGACTGTGAATCGGATTTTTCTTTTTCCATAAGTAAGTTATTATTTACAATAAAGGTATAAAAAAATAACGCAACAGTTTTTATAACAATTCACTATAAGGCTATAGAAAACAATAAGACTATAAATAAACTAAGTATAAATACGTAAATAAATTTTATGATAAATACACAGTTTAAAAATGAGGGGAAAATTTTACTCATATAGATCAGACCTCTTTCCATAAAATACATCAAAATCATAGGTGCGCGTATCAATAAAATAATTATCTCTTTTTTGCCAGATCTTAAATCCCTTTTGCTTCCATGTTATTGGCAATTTAGGCTTCGCAGCATTTGTGTATTGCGCTAACCAAAGAGGGTATTTATTAAAGCTGTTATTGGCCAGATAAGTGTCTGCAAATTCAGTATCTGTATAAATCATAGGTATACGGTTACACTTTTGTTGCAAGTGATTTAAAAACATGAAAAATTTCTTTTGAAGAGAAACAATATCTATTTTTTTGTGGGGTGTTAAACTGGCCTGTTCAATATCTACAATTGGTGTGATATCGGTTTTACCTTTGGCATTTAAAGTAGCCATAAAATGTTCAGCCTGTTTGATGGGATCATCATCCACATGATAAAAATGATACGCTCCAAGAATATACTTTTTATCAATAATAAGCTGCCAGTTTTTGTCAAAATCCCGATCAATTGCATTCAAACCTTCTGTTGCTTTACAAATTATAAATGTGATGTTATCCGACGAATCTATTTGTGAAGCCGCATTACCATTCCATTTAGAGATATCCACACCATACATGTGCGTAAGTGAGTCTATAACATGAGGTGTTACTATTTTACTTTTAATGGTTTTATCTAAGGCGGCAAAGCCCTTGCTCATGTTATGTTGTGATGCCAGGTCATGGGCCGCGAGCTGTTTAAAATACCTGTCGTTACTTATTGCTTTACTGTAAAACAAGCAAACCAGTGTAGTGATGACTAATAGACTTAACACACTCGCTACAGTTCCAATTTTATAAATGCGGGGTGTTGCAGACTTTGAAGCGTGTATGGCAGCCGGGGGTTCGGCCGTAGTGTGTAGTTTGGATTCTTCCGCCAACAATGTGCTGAGACTTTCAGAAACCAGCATCACACCGGTGGTAGTATTTAAGATAAGTTCAAAAATATCGGTATTAAAAATAATTCCCTTATAAATAATATTTTTATTTTTATCATGAATGGTATCGGGAGAAAAAGTATAATCTCCTTTAGCATTTAAAATAATGGAATTATCGGCAGATTTTTTTTCCCCTGAAAATGTTTCCTGGAAAAAATAAAGCATTTCGGTTTTTTCCCGGTAAATAGTAATGTAACCATTTTTATTAAGATAATTGAGCAGTGAGATTAATTCAAAAAATAACTTTACTTCTTCATTGTTTTTTTTCTGGTCGTTAAAAATATCGGGTGTTAGAAAAAAAACAGCGTAGTGCGCCTGCGACTGTAAAATTAAAGCTCTTTTACTTTGTGCGGAAAAATATAGCTTTTCAAGAAAATTATTTACTGCAATAGAAGTACCAGTATTGACTTGCTGTATTTGTTGAATAATGTTTTTTTCACGGTCGTTAAATTGTCGCATAGTTCAATAATTATTTTTGATCAGGATTAGAGTTATTAATGATTTCTTTTTTAGGATAATATTTATCCTGCCACAGCGATTCTACCTGCGATCGGGTTAATTGTTTCAGGTTAAAGCTAATGGGCACTCCCACGTTCTCATCTTTATTTTTTATAGCGGTTAAATAATTTTCAAAAGCGGTCATCATTGAATTAATATCCAGCACATTATTCGAACCGTGATCTATCTTTCCTAAACCTTTAATAAGGCTCTGAATTTTAGCGTTTTGAACGTTCAGTATCCTTGCACCTGATTTGGCTTTTTCAGCATCCGAATTTAATGTGTCAGAAATTTGGCTCTCATCGCCGGTTACAACAGATATTAATTCAGGATCTACTTCTGCAAACTTGCTGATGCTTAGTTTTAATTGATTGGAAGCAATGGAAGGAATGGCCCCCATAACAACTACGCTTACATGCGACGAAACACTTTGTGTGCTTAACATGGATTTTACATTATCCATAAATCCATCATCTACACCAAAACCGCCCGCTGCATTTTCAAGCCATCCGCCAATCTTCAGCTTCTCATCCATTAAACCTTTTGTTTTTGCCGATGGATTTATACTGCTTGAATCGGAATTTAAAATATGTACCATGCCAATAAAACTGGAGCCGTAACCTGCACCTGCTAATAATGATAGGTTAGCCGAATCTTCAGTTTCATTACCGGCACCATTGTTATTACTGGCAGCCGCGAATTTTAAAGTATCTGTATTTATTTTAGTATTTGTGTTTACAGAATTCCAAACCGAAACTAACTTATCAGGATCAATAACCAGCGGCTCAAACATTTTTACATTACTATGCGTACAGCTAGCGGTAATAATAAGCGTGCCGGCAATGCTGTGATTTTGGCGTTGTTGATTTATTTGTGAAGAAACTGTACCAGCAATATCGTCTGATTTAGAACCCAGGTTACTGGTAGATTCTCGTACATATTTTTCGATATTTGCCATAGTATCGTCCTCCTGGTTACTACCGAATGAAAAATATTGCGAATCAAGCTTTAATGATTCTGCCGATAAAGGCAATGTCTTTAAAGTGCTGAGTGAAAAATCAACAGGGCTTTCCAGGCCTTCCAATACTTCCAATTCGCTCAACTGCTCACGCAACTGTTGGATCTGTGTTTCGTTTTCAAGACGCGAGCTTAAATAGTCACCTGCACTTTTTGTTATGGATGCATTTATTTCCGGCTGTCTGCCTTTTAGCTCCGTAACGTCTACCTCCATATCCGCCAGCTCATTGATGGTCATGGCAATACTTCGTTTAAGCATTATAAATGAGTTGAGCTTATCCTGGGATGAATCAACTTTTGCCTGGCATTTACTAATACTCTTTAAAATTGTAAGAACCCGGGGGTCAACAATGTTACCCAGTACTAAAGACGGGTGATCATATGGAATGGAAGTTGGCATTTGAAAAATTTAGTGTTATGTAGAATTAATTAGGAAACAAAAGAATGGTACTTCTAAAAGAATAATTAGTTTAAGAATTCTTTAGAAGTACCAATTAAATCCATTACAATGGTAAGGCATGCATTACACGCACGTTGCCCGAACCTGCTTTCCAAAAGATCGTATCTTTAAGAAGCGATGTGCCGTTTGATACACTATCTGTTACTTTTACAACAGTAGTGGTATTTAACGCAGCGCCGTTGCTGGCTTCAATAAGCTTGTTAGCAGCAGCAACAGGGCTTCCGTTACCGTTCCATATTTGGGTATGGCAGCCCGAAGTGAGTGGTGGCAATGAATTAGCGCCATCACAATTAAACGCATAAGCATTAACATTCGCGCCCGACACCAGGCTTATGGATCCATCCAGAAGATTTAAACCCCCGGAAGGTACTAACTGAATCTTAACAGTTTCGTTAGATGCTTTAATTCTACCAAATTGATTATGATTATCTCCACTTTGTGCGTGATCCAGACATATTTCTATGCCAAATTTGATAGGGTTTCCTGAAACATCTTTTACACTGCTGAGATTAAATACCGCGCCGCCTTCTGTCGTACCCAATATATCAGAAGGTTGTACCGACCTCGGATCAAGCGGTTTTACAGGATCTGAAATATTATTGAAATAATTAATATAATCCGTAAGAAAATCTATATGCGAAATGTAATGTTTTGTGGAAGCGTAATTTGTTGCTGTATTTGCTGAGCCACCGGCTTGTATCAGGCTGGTATTATAAGCCTCGGCAACTTTTGTGTAATCGAGGTAATATTTGCCATCCGTATATTTATAAGTTGGGTATGAAGCACTAATGGCTGTTCCAAAAACAAAAACCCAATCGTTGTATTTATTGTTTGCCGCAATTTGTTGTAATCCACCAAATAAACCGCCCCATTTATTATAGGTGTTCGGTAAATTAAAAACTGCCGGAGGAGCGGCACTCCAACCATTGATAAGATCGTGAATATAGGCTCCACCAGCGCCTCTGTATAAAAATTCGGGGGCCATAAATACTTTTAAGGTACCAGGATCCTGATCGGCAACGGCATAAGCTTTTGAAATAGCATTATCGGTAAATGATATGCGCGATTTTATATCAATGCATTGCGACAGCACATCTATTCGTGCATCTATAGCATTGTTTCTGTAGCCGGGGTACCAGCCCAGCAATTTTGAATTTAGCGGCGATGTTGATGGTAAACTTCCGGTTACAACCGGCCCTGTATTTAGTTCCCACGAAATAAATTGAACTTTTGAATAACTCATAGTAATATTTTTTTCTTTTATATGGCCTACTCTTTTCCAGTTTTCGGCTTCCCTGTTTTTTATAAATAACTATTAAGTGGTTGGACTAACATTATTATTATCATTATTGCTATCGTCGCCCGCCCCTGCCAGGTTATATTTATTTGGATAGTATTTTGCCAGCCACATTTGCGCAATTTGCGATTTGGTAATAGGTTTTAAATAATAGTTAATAGGAATTCCAATATTGCCGGCAATACATTTGTTAACGTAATCCTCCATGGCGTCCATTAACGTATTTGTGTCTATCACTTTATTGTTTTGATTGTCGATAGTTGATAAGCCGCTTAATGTTGCATTGATCTTGGCTGTTTGCATAGCTACCATTTGGCCGCCCGTTCTGGCATTGCTTGCAGCAGAATCTACAGTGGTCATATCATCTGCAGTTGCATTTTGCAGTGTTTGAACAGCTTTCATAGAAGAAGCGCCATCAAAATCTGTGAACGATTGTACAGCCATTAAAACATTATTTGATTTAATGGAAGGAATGGATCCCATAACCGTTAGAGTACAATGTGAAGTGATAGACTGTGAGCTTAATAAATTTTTAGCATCGTTTGAAAAACTTGAATCGACACCAAAACCGCCAGACTCCTGAACAAACCAGCAACCTACACTAAACTGACCTTGTATGGATTCGGCAATAGAATACATTGTTTCGGTAGAAGTTGTATCTGTTGCATTTAATGTATGAACCATTCCGATAAAACAAGAGCCGCATGTTTCTCCTGAAAGTACAGTAAACGATTTCTCCTGCGCGGTATCTTGCTGGGCCATTGTTTTAATAATACTTTTTACATCGGTTGTTTTGATCATGTCGTCAGGAAATAACGAATTCCATACACGTACTGATTTATCCACATCCAAAATAAAAGGCGCCAATAATACGGCATCCTTGTGCGTGCAGGTAATGGTAACAACCAATGTGCCGGAAATATTGTGGTTTTGATGCTGGCTGTTTACCTGCGATTGTGCCGATGTTTTGGCCTGGAAAGAATAAGAATCACCAAACCCGCTTACCGAATCACCTACAAAAGCTGCAACAGTGGCTGCATGTGTACCCGAATCCTGTTGGTTTTGATCAAAGGCAAAATACTGACAATTCATTTGAAGCGAATCTGCAGATAGAGGCATTTGTTTTATCTGCGTTTTATTGTAATCAATAGGACTCTCTACACTGTCGCTCAGGGTTCTGATCTTGGCCTTTAAAGGCTGTATTGTTTTTTCGGCCTGAACTTTTGCTTTTCCATATTCCTTGGCAGCATCTGCTATTTGTGTGCCTACATCCTGGCTTTCTTTAATAACATCAGCGACATCGATATTCATTTCAATCAATTCCTGAACGGTCATATCCAGGCTTCGTTTCAAAGCAATTAATGAGTTTAATGTATCTTCAGCAGCATCTGCGGGCGATTGTGCAGCACTAATAGCTATCAGGTTATCTAATTTATCCTGGCTCACAATATTACCTAATACCAAAGATGGATCGTATGGAATTGTTGATGGCATAATTTTTATTTTTAAAATTTTCTTACTCTTTAGTTTTTCAGAATCCACTTTGTTTTTAAAAGTAGTTTCAAACTCTACTCTGTTATTTGTTGCAACATTTAACGCTTCAAAGAAAAAACAATTTAAGCGCTATTATCCACTCAGAATTATCTGTTTTTAAGACCAGGTATTTTTATCTGGTATATAGAATTGGCGGGATGATCAGAACCGAAAGGAAGGGTTCCTTAATATTATAATTGCAATTTTTTTACATTTAAGCAACAGCCTAAGTGGAGGATATAAAATGCAAGTACCTATTTATTGATAAGGAATCAAAACAAAAATAGAATCTTTCAACTCATTTTTTATTCTAATCCTTTTTAATTATTTTATCGGTTCAGCGTTACATGACCTGTATACTGTTTTACTTTTCCTTGTGGATACGCTACAGTAATTTTCCAAACATAAGCATCCTGCTGACATTCTTTGCCCTGGAAACTACCGTCCCAACCGCCTGAAAATTCAATACTCTCATATATTTTTTGTCCCCAACGGTTTGCTTGGAAGATCTCATTAATACCATCACCATTTTGCGTAAATGAATTTAGTACAAATAACGATTGGTCTTCTATAACATTTACAACTTTAATAACTGTATCAGAACAACCCCATAAATTTTTTACAACTAACACTACAGGATAATCACCTGATTTTTCAAACTGAAAGAATGTATTTTCGTTAAAGCTTGTAAAACCATTGTTATTCATAAAATACCAGTTCCAGCTTACCTGGTTATTACCTGTTGATGTATTTGTAAAAATAACGTTATCTATACTCTCTATTGGTTTTGCCGGAGAAAATTCAAAATCTGGTCTTGGCGATGCATATGCACCAATTGGAAAAGTTGCAGTATTAGAGCAGCCATTCGCATCACTAAAGCTTGCGTTTACAGGATAATTTTTGCTTTAATTTTTCGGAAATTTTTTGTACCTTTGTTTCCTAAATTTTTTATTCATGAACCCATTCGAATCACCAGAACTTCTTGAACAAGAAATAATTGAAGTTGTTTTAAAAGAAGAGGCCGTTAAAGCTTTAATACTTTACAACGATGACGTGAATACTTTTGAATTTGTTGCTGAATCTTTAATTAAGGTATGCGAGCATGATGCTCTTCAGGCAGAACAATGTACTTACCTCGTACATTACACCGGAAAATGCGTTGTAAAGAACGGTACTTTTAAAAAGTTAAAGCCGCTTTGCGAAGCTTTATTAGAAAGAGGCTTATCCGCTAAAATTGAAAATTAAACCTTTTGTTGGTATTAAAATTGCATATACCATATAAACTAAATTTATATGAATAAAATAATCGTTTCTACCTTTTTGGCTTCCTTACTTTTCACTTCCTGTACAAAAAATGCTGTAACAGGTAAACGTTCATTAACACTTTTACCGGAAAGTGAGATGGTAAGCATGAGCCTTACAGAATATTCAAAGTTTTTAAGCCAGCATCCTCCACTACCAGCAAGTGATGAGCGCGTGCAAATGGTAAAACGCAGTGGTTTAAGGATACAAAAAGCGGTTCAAAAATTTTATGCAGATAAAGGTCTCTCAAAAGATCTACAGGGTTTTAACTGGGAATTTAATGTGGTAGAAAGTCCCGAAGTAAATGCCTGGTGCATGCCCGGTGGAAAAGTAGTTGTATACACAGGAATTTTACCTGTAACACAGACGGAAGAAGCGCTGGCGATCGTTATGGGTCATGAAATAGCGCATGCAGTTGCAAAACATGGTAATCAACGCATGAGTGAAGGATTACTGGTACAATTTGGGGGAGCTGCATTATCTGTTGCTTTATCTCAAAAACCTGCTTTAACACAACAATTATTTTTACAGGCGTATGGGGTTGGTACTACTTTAGGAAGCTTAAAATATAGTAGAAGCCATGAGTCGGAAGCGGATAAAATGGGTTTGATCTTTGCCGCAATGGCTGGCTATAATCCTGAGGTTGCAGTTGATTTTTGGACAAGGATGTCGAAGGGTGGCGGACAAAAGCCACCTGAACTTTTAAGCACCCACCCAAGTGATGAAACCCGTATTAGAGATCTGAAAGCGTTTATGCCGGAAGCGAAAAAATACTACAAGCCACAGTAACATTATCACAAAAAAATTAAACCACATAGAAACATAGTTTCTGTGTGGTTTAATTTAAATATAATAGTAATAGTTAAACATAGTTTGAAGCAAAGCTTCAAAACCTATGTAGCCTTAACTTTTAATAATTTGAGTAATTGTAAAAACTACGTGCCCTTTAGGTTGTAAAATGATAATTTTTTAATTAAGAATTGGTTAAAATCTAACCGCAATTTTACACTAAAACGTTTTCAGAAATAGTACAACTCATAGTTCCCTCTTCATCAAAATCGCCAACGGTAACCGTTAAAGGTGTATTGCATAAATTAATATCAAAAGGGAATTTTACTTTCACATAATTTTGTGTAAACCCGTACATAAAACCATTTTTATTTTCGTGTTCAAAAATTACGCTTAATGTTTTACCTTTTTGTTTCTCGTAAAACGCACGTAATTTTTTTGCTGAAAGAATACGCAACATTTTATTTCTGCGTTTACGCTCAACCATCGGAACCGGGTTTTCCATTAAGATCGCTTCTGTATTATCCCGCTCGCTATAAGTAAAAACATGCAGGTAAGAAATATCAAGACCGTTAATAAAATTGTAGCTCTCTAAAAATTCTTCTTCCGTTTCTCCCGGAAAACCAACAATAACATCAACACCAATACAACACTCAGGCATTAATGTTTTTATCTTAGCTACTCTATCCGAGTATAATTCGCGCTGATAACGACGTTTCATGCGTTTTAAAACCGCATTACTGCCACTTTGCAAAGGAATGTGAAAATGAGGAACGAATAAATCAGAAGCAGAAACAAATTCAATTATCTCATCTCTCAATAAATTTGGTTCGATAGATGAGATACGAAAACGCTCAATGCCTTTTACTATATCCAGTTCTTTTACGAGATCTAAAAAAGTATATTCTTTTCTTTTCTTAATATCTCCATCAATATTTTGGCCGTAACCAAAATCACCAATGTTAACACCAGTTAAAACAATTTCTTTTACACCGCTTGCAGCTATTTTATTGGCATTTGCAATTACATTTTCAATGGTATCACTCCTGCTTTTTCCTCTTGCTAAGGGAATAGTGCAAAAGGTACAACTGTAATCACAACCATCCTGCACTTTTAAAAATGAACGGGTTCTATCGCCAACACTGTAAGCAGCTACAAAAAAATCAGCTTCAGATATTTCGCAATTATGAATCTGAGTGTGCGTACTTTTTTCCGAAAAATTAATATAATTCAATAATTTAAATTTTTCGGTTGCTCCTAAAACAACGTCAACACCTTCTATTTTAGAGATCTCTTCGGGTTTTAATTGAGCGTAACAACCCACAACAGCAACAAAAGCTTCAGGGTTTTTAGAAAGCGCGTTCTTTACAATTGATTTACATTCTTTATCAGCATTTTCGGTTACTGAACAAGTATTGATCACATAAACATCTGCCGCTTCAGAAAAATCTTTTTTTGTAAAACCTTTTTCAAAAAATAAACGGGCAATAGTAGATGTTTCTGAAAAATTCAGCTTACAACCCAAAGTATGAAACGCAACCGTTTTATTCTCAAAAGACATGAGCGCAAAGATAAGAAAATTATGCTCATTTTGCGAATGGTTTATATTCAATATCTATGGGCATTTCAGGGCAAATAAATAAAAGCCCGGGAGATATAAAAAACTCGTGTTTTTGTAGTAAATTTGCTCTTTATTTAATTTATGGAATTAACAGCTTTAACTGCAATATCACCAATTGATGGCCGCTATAGAAAGACCACCGAGCCATTGGATATTTATTTTTCGGAATTCGGTTTAATTAAATACCGCGTTTTGGTAGAGATAGAATATTTTATTGCGTTATCAGAATTTGGTTTACCTCAATTACCCGCAATTGATGTTGCAAAAAAAACAGCCTTAAAAAATATTTACCAGAATTTTTCGGTTGCCGATGCTTTAAAAATTAAAGAGACAGAAAAAACCACTAACCACGATGTAAAAGCGGTTGAATATTTTATAAAAGATAAACTGGAAGAAGTTGGGTTAAACGCTTACACAGAATTTATTCATTTTGGTTTAACCTCTCAGGATATAAATAATACAAGCATACCATTATCATTAAAAGATGCAACCAACCAACAATTATTTCCTGCAATTAGTGGTATTATTGAAAAGATAACAGAGCTGAGCAAAGAATGGAAAGATGTTTCGCTATTGGCTAAAACTCACGGACAGCCGGCTTCTCCAACAAAATTAGGAAAAGAAATGTATGTGTTTGTTGAGCGTATGAATGTTCAGCTAAACCAATTAAAGAACGTTCCGTTTTCTGCAAAATTTGGTGGCGCCACCGGAAATTTTAATGCACATCAAATCTCTTATCCCGAAAAGAATTGGATTGAATTTGGAAATAATTTTGTGAATACTATTTTAAAATTGAACCGTTCACAATTTACAACACAGATAGAACACTATGATAATATTGGTGCGTATTGCGATGCATTAAAACGCATAAATACTATTTTAATAGATTTTAGCCGCGATGTTTGGACATACGTGAGCATGGAATATTTTAAACAAAAATTAAAAGCCGGAGAGATAGGTTCATCAGCCATGCCACATAAAGTTAATCCTATTGATTTTGAAAATGCAGAAGGAAATTTAGGAATTGCCAATGCTTTGTTAGAACATTTATCTTCTAAACTTCCTGTTTCACGCTTACAACGCGATCTTACAGATAGTACTGTGTTGAGAAATTTAGGAAATCCACTTGCTCATTCGTTAATTTCTTATTCAAGCATTTTGAAAGGATTGAATAAATTGATCTTAAACGAAAAAGCATTACATCAAGATCTTGAAAATAACTGGGCTGTTGTTGCAGAAGCCATACAAACAGTTTTAAGGCGTGAAGGTTATCCAAAACCTTACGAAGCATTAAAAGATCTTACAAGAACAAATACACACATTACACAGGCATCTTTAATTGCATTTATTGACGACTTAAAAGTTTCGGATGAGATAAAAAAAGAATTAAAAAATATTACACCACATAATTACACAGGTATTCATCCGGTATTTTAGATCATGAGCAGAGTTTGGGCATATATCATCAGTAAAAATCTTTCAACTGAAGAGTTAAATTCTTTAAAACAAGCAGGTATTAATTTTGTTACAGGCTGGACAGCTCATGAACAACAATTAACAGCCAGCTTTGAGATCTTTAAAGATAAAATTATTATTGTAAAAGTAAATGAAGATGTTACAGGCGCCAGTGGTTGCAGCATTGATAAACTTACGCGCTTTATTAAAGATGCAGAAAAACAATTTAGTATTGAATTATTGAATCGCTTATTGGTAGCTTATAAAAACAATGATGATGTAGAAATAGTTCACTCTTCTAAAATAAAAGAATTATTATCTGAAAATAAGATCTCTGAAAACACCAGTGTTTACAATACTTCTATACTTACTCAAAGTGAATTAAACAATTGGGAACAGCCGTTGAAGGAAACATGGCTGAATAAATACCTTGTTAAGAGCAACTAGTTTTCTGCCACAAATTTCACTAATAAACACTAATTTTTTTGTTGTAATAATTTTGTGAAATTACACTAAATACTAAATGTGTTATTCTTTAAAATAGAATAACACATTTGTGGAATTTGTGAAATTCGTGGCTTAGTTAACTCGGTTTAGTACTCCAAAAAACCCGCTATTTGCGCTTCACTGGCGGCTTGCTGACCTTCATCTATAAAATCACCATTAGCATCCATTAATCTATCTACTATCGAAATTGGTAAGCGATTGTAAAAAACATGCATTTTTAAATAACTCAAAATGCCGCTTAAATGTTCTAAACCTCTTAAATTTCCTGCCCTTCCTGTTGATACACCAACTAAACAGGCATCTTTAAAATTCCAGTCTTTTGGAGCTAAACTATCTAAAAATGTTTTTAAAATTCCCGGAAAGCCACCATTATACTCGGGTACAACAAAAATAAATTTGCAGTTATTGATCACATATTTATCTAAAAAAGCTGTATAACTTTCGCTTCTTTTGCCAAAAACCTCGCTAAAAGCAATGCTTTCAGGCAATTCACAGAAGTCTAAAATTTTAACATTCACGTTTTTAGACTTTAGGATCTTTTCATATATTTTACTCACCTTTAAGGTGTTACTGTTTGCACGATTGGTGCAGCTTACAACAACTATTTCTTCCATAAAAATTTATTAACACATTGTGCTTTTCTTTTTTGCTTTTGTTAAAAACTAAGGCTTCTAAAAGTGCCTAATTATCTTAATTTTACAAACAGCAATTCTAATCAATTATTTGCATTTTATGAACATTACTTATTACGGACATTCATGCTTTGGCGTTGAAATAAACGGAAAACATTTGTTGTTCGATCCTTTTATCAGTCCGAATGAACTGGCAAAAGGAATTAATGTAAATACTGTACCTGCAGATTATATTCTTATTTCGCATGGGCACGGCGATCATATTGCAGATGCAGAAAACATTGCAAAAAGAACCAATGCAAAGTTGATAAGCAGTGCTGAAATAGTTTCATGGTTTGAAAAAAAGGGAATTGAAAATACACGTGGAATGAATATTGGCGGTAAAATAAAACTCGATTTTGGAAATGTAAAATGTGTTGTTGCACAGCATAGCAGTAGTATGCCTGATGGAAGCTCCGGCGGCAACCCAATGGGATTTGTTATTGAAAGCGGCGAAGGAAATTTTTATTACGCAGGAGATACTGCGCTTACGTATGATATGAAATTAATTGGTGACTATAGAAGCGTGGATTTTGCTTTTTTACCAATTGGTGATAATTACACAATGGGTATTGATAACGCTATCATTGCCAGTGATTTTATAAAATGTAACGATATCATCGGAATGCATTATGATACATTTGGATACATCATGATCGATCACCAAGAGGCTATATCAAAATTTGACAGATCAGGAAAAAAATTAACCCTGATGGAAATTGGAAGTACTTTAAAAAAATAATAACGGAACATAAATACAGAACACCATGGGAAAAGTAATAGCAATAGCAAATCAAAAAGGCGGCGTTGGCAAAACCACAACCGCAATTAATTTAGCAGCCAGCCTTGCTGTGTTAGAATATAAAACATTATTGGTAGATGCCGATCCACAATCCAATGCTACATCAGGCGTTGGTATCGATCCTGCAAATGTAAAAGCAGGTTTGTATGAATGTATCATTGATAGCGTTCATCCTAAAGATGTGATCTTAAAAACAGAAACTCCTAATTTATTTTTATTACCAACCAATGCAGATCTTGTTGGGGTTGAATTAGAATTAGTGAACCTTACCAATCGTGAATACATGATGAAAAAGGCGCTGGATAAAATAAAAGATAAATACGATTTTATAATTTTAGACTGCTGCCCTTCATTAGGTTTAACTGTTATTAATGCTTTATCAGCTGCCGATAGTGTTATTATTCCTGTACAATGTGAGTATTTTGCATTAGAAGGAATGGGAAAATTATTACAAACCATTAAGATCATCCAGGCACATTTAAATACTAATTTAGATATTGAAGGTGTGTTGTTAACTATGTTTGATGGCCGTTTACGTTTAGCTAACCAGGTTGTGGAGGAAGTAAAAACACATTTCCAGGACATGGTATTTGATACATTGATCCATCGTAATACAAAATTAGCAGAAGCGCCAAGCTTTGGTAAAACTGTAATTATGCATGATGCTATTGGAAAAGGCTCTACAAGTTATTTGAATTTAGCACGTGAAATTTTACAGCGCAATGGCTTAACTAAAATTAGCGATAGCGATCGTATGATCAACATACAAGAATCAGAAGAAGAATTAAGTGAAGATATGTAAACGAATTAAAAATTATAAATTATAAATTCAAATTTTTGAATCCATAATCTTTAATAATTAATTTTTAATTAAAAGTAAAATGAGCAACAATAAAAAACCGGCATTAGGAAGAGGATTAAGCGCATTATTAGAAAATGCTAAAACAGATATTACATCAAAACATGTTGGCGATGGGGCACCCATCGTTAATTCAGTTTCAAATCTCAAAATAAACAGTATTGAGGTAAACCCTTTTCAACCACGTACAAATTTTGAAGAAACTGCCTTACAGGAATTAAGTGATAGTATTAAACAACACGGTATCATTCAACCTTTAACTGTAAGAAAATTAGGATACGACCGTTACCAGTTAATTTCGGGCGAGCGTCGTTTTCGTGCTTCTCAGTTAGCAGGATTAAAAGAAGTACCTGCATACATTCGTGTTGCTGATGACCAGGCGATGTTAGAAATGGCTTTGGTTGAGAACATTCAACGTGAAGATCTTGATCCCATCGAAGTTTCATTATCATACAAGCGTTTAATTGACGAATGCGATCTTACACAAGAACAATTAAGTGAGAAAGTTGGCAAGCAACGTAGTACTGTAACAAACTTTTTACGTTTATTAAAATTACCTGCACCAATTCAAAAAGCATTGCGCGATCGTGAAATCACTATGGGGCACGCAAAAGCATTGATCAATATTGATAATGAAGATCGTCAGTTAGCTATTTTTGCTTTAGCGTTAGAACAAGATCTTTCTGTTAGACAAATTGAAGACCTTGCCCGCGGCGAAAAAATCAAAGTAACACCAAAAGTTTCACGCGTTGAAAAACCGTTAACGATAGAGGATAAAGCAATTGATAAAAAATTAGAGAAGATCTTTCATAAATCATACAACTTTAAACGTAATGCAAAAGGTGGCGGTAATTTAAACCTGAACTTTAGCAATGACAAGGAATTGCAACACATCCTTTCTTTTTTCGGAATTGAGTAGCCTTTAGTTAGTTTATAATGTTCCTTCGAGTAATCCGCAGCAACGCGAAGGATGTATCGGGAAGTTTTCAAAACAATTTTTTGCAGGAGACAAAGCAAAAAACCACTCGAACTGACAGTTTATACAAAATCTATCTCTTTGAAAAAAATCCTGCTCATATCTGATACGCACAGTTATTTAGATCCAAAATTGCTCAGGCATATCAAGGAAGCCGATGAAGTATGGCACGCCGGGGATATTGGTACTGTTGATATTTGCACAGAGATAGAAAAAATAAAACCTTTTAAAGCTGTTTTTGGAAATATTGATGATGCAGGTATTCGCAGTATTTATCCCGAGAATTTATTTTTTAATTGCGAAGATGTGCCTGTGTTTATTACACACATTGGTGGTTATCCCGGAAAATACCCATCAAGAATAAAACAATTATTATTAGAACATAAACCTAAACTATTTATCTGCGGCCATTCACACATTTTAAAAGTGATGTATGACAAAGATCTTCAGTTGTTACACATTAATCCGGGAGCCTGCGGTACACATGGCTTTCATCATGTTAAAACAGTTGTAAGATTTGAAATAGATAAAAGCGAAATAAAAAATTTAGCTGTTATTGAATTAGGTAACAGAACAGATCTGGCATAATAAATCATCTACGAAAAAACATCTTTTTTCGTATCAGAATTAAAAAACAAGAATAAAAAGAGATCTATTCTATTGTATAAACCGGGCCTGCCACAGTAAATTTTAGATCTAAATACAAGTTCAGAGCCTGGTTTTGAAGCAAGCATAAAAAAGGGTAATTTTGTGATCCTTATAGGAATAAAAGATTGCATGGAAAACGACGAGATAAAAACCTATTTTACTACTGAAGCTTTAGCAAGGTTTGCTTCTGCACAAGGTAAAACAGTTGAAAAAGTGGTTTGTCATTTATGGCAAAACAAATCTAACCCCGGAGAAACAGTTGAAGTAATTGACAATGTTGAATTACAATTTACCGATAAACAAAAATTAACCATTGGCTGCAATGCTGATGGTGACGGACTTGATGCATTAGAGTATAATTACAAAAACGCAGCCATTGCTTTAGAAAAAGAATTTGAAGGAAAAATAAGAGTATATGCCATTGACGCTTCTTCAACAAAAATGTGGACAGAAGTTATAGGAAAAACACTAAAGCTTGTAAAGATCGAAAAAGAGAATGGCCAATATAAAGCAAACGCTCTTTTACTTGATTTTGAAACTGAAAAAAGAGAAATTGAAATAAATCCTTTAGACGGAATAATTATTGATTATTACGATGAAGAAGGTGTTTATCAGCCGTTTGTGGATGATGATCCTGTGAATTAATACAAATCCCAAATTAGTATTAAAGTGTTTCCGTTTTTTTGGGCATTGCCGCAGCCTGCGCTGAGCCGGACGAAGTGGCCCGCACATACACAAGCTAACACACGAGCCCGCTCAAAAGCACACTGTGCTTTTGCGGTGTTCCAATCTTTTTGTTCGTACCCTCTCAAAAAGGATTTTCACTGCAATCGCTAATGCAAATTTCGAATACCTGCGTGAAGGATTGAACGAAAAGCCCGCAGCAAAGCGAGGACTTGCAGTGAAAGCCTGACCCGAAGGGGCACGCCCAAAAAAATGACTGAATCCATTAGAATTATAATTACCAAACTTTAAAAGGCATCATGCTAAGCGTA
>JACDED010000044.1:0-795 GCA_013816615.1 Bacteroidota bacterium | reverse complement strand
GCGTAGATTAAACCGTAATTATATCCTAATATCATATAATTATATAAAAAACAGCTCCGTAAAATAAAAGAAGTTGTTAAACATAAGCAGACTATTAATGTTACTATATTACAAACATTTTCAATTACTTAAGATTAGGTAGTGAAAATGTAAAAGGTATTTAATTTATATGATCAGGTATTGCATTCCTCTTTTTATTTCTGTTACGTATGTTCTATTAGGTCAATTTTATTATTTCTATCTTATTTTACCATTACTTCTTCTTGCAAATTTACTAAATGCCTATTGGGGTGAATTTGAAATCCATGATCTTAAAAAAGAACTGCATAAATTTTATGGTACCAAAGCAGTAAGATTGATAAAAAGATTTAGCGCCCTTTGTTTTATTTTAATGATCATTTGGAGCATTTATATAATTGACGCCAGAAATTTTTCTATGCCTTTTTTCTTTCTTTTTGCATTATGTACGGGATGTTTAACAGGATGCTTTGTGGTAACATTAGCACATGACATGCTACACAGCAAATATAGTTTTGATAAATTTCTTTCATCCGGATTATTGATAGCTGCCAGCATCCCTCATTTAACGGGGGATCATATTTTCGGTCATCACCGTAATATCGGGCTGTTAAAAGATACCACAACTGCAAGGGTCAATCAAAATTTTTATACTTATTTTTTTAAACTTTCATTTACACAGATTAGGCGTAGTTTTTTTATCAGGCACGAAAACATACCCCAATTTATGAGAAAAAAAATTCTTTTTTATAGTTTGTTAAGAATTGGTTTATGTTT
>JACDED010000043.1 GCA_013816615.1 Bacteroidota bacterium | reverse complement strand
CCTGTAGGGTTAGTTACCGATGGTATTGAAACTATTAAAATGGCTAATTATCCTATTTATGTTTTTAGAGCGGGGTATTCTAAAAAAATGTTCACTCAGATTTTAGACAGGCTTAAGAACGAAACTAAAATTCACAATTTAGCTGTTGTTTTAAACGATGTGGATATTAGCAAGAAAATTTACAGCTATAACTACGGTTATGGTTATGGCTACGGCTATGGCTATGGCAGTGGTTATTATAGCGACGATGAGAAGTTTAATAAACGCGCAAAAAGAAAATGAATTAATGGAAGTAATAGAAACTGAATTAAAAGGATTATTTGTTCTTAAACCAAAAGTATTTGAAGACGAAAGAGGTTATTTTTTTGAAAGCTATAACCAGAATTTATTTAAACAAGCAGGATTAGATCTTGAATTTGTACAGGATAATCAATCACTCTCACAAAAAGGTGTGTTACGTGGATTACATTTTCAAAACCCACCGCATGCACAAGGCAAACTTGTAAGGGTTATTACCGGCGCAGTTTTAGATGTAGTGGTTGATATCAGAAAAGATTCTAAAACTTATGGCAAATGGTACGGATTAGAATTGACCGAGAAAAATAAATGGATGATGTATGTGCCATCGGGCTTTGCACATGGCTTTTTAACTTTAGAGAATAACACTGTTTTTTCTTATAAATGCACTAATTTTTATAATAAATCGGCTGAGGATTGTTTGTTGTGGAATGATAAAGACCTAAACATTCAGTGGAATTTTGAGCACCCTTTGCTTTCTCCTAAAGATCTTGAAGGAAAGACCTTTAAAGATTTTGTAAGTATGTTTTAAAATGATGTTTAATTATCCCATAGTACTTACCTCATTATTTTTTATTTGTTTTATTTTTTCCTTACTGATCAATTACATTTTATTGCGTTTTGCGCAAACACTTGGTATCAGAAATAAAGAAGAATATCAGGCAAGATGGAATAATAATGCTAAACCCGCTTTGGGAGGAATATCGTTTTATTTGATATTTTTATTTTCGTTTATTTTTACTTTACTATTACCTCACAGCGATTTTGGATTTAACGTACAAATTGTAGGTATACTTATTGCAGCCACCCTGGCATTTTTAATGGGTTTGGCAGACGATGCCTTTAATACACAACCACTATTAAAATTTTTAACCCAGGTATTTTGTGCGTTTATTATTATTTTTTCGGGGCACAGTGTAGTTATTTTCGAAAATCAATTTATCAATTACCTTATTACAATTTTTTGGGTAGTTGGTATTATGAACTCAATAAACATGTTAGATAATATGGATGGTATCACTACCATCATTTCTATTGTTATAGGCTTGTTCATAGTAGCTTTAAACATCTCATTATTTAATACCGGCAGTTATTCTACAACTTTAAATTTAGGCGTTCTGGGTGCTTTATTTGGCTTCCTGGTTTATAATTTCCATCCTTCAAAAATGTTTATGGGCGATACCGGCAGCCAGTTCTTAGGTTTATTTTTAGCCGTAATGGGTATTGATAATTGCTGGAACAGCCCAAATTCAAACGTAATGGGAGTTTTTCCTTTCCTAAATATTGTATTGGTAATTTTAGTGTTCTTAATTCCGTTAACAGATACATTTACGGTTGTATTTAACCGCCTTAGGGCAGGCCGCTCACCATTTGTAGGAGGGAAGGATCATACAACGCACCACCTGTTCTTTAAAGGTATTACCGAAAAAAGAATTGCTATTCTTTACTTTTTGATCAGCTCAATTGGCGCCATTTTGGCTTATTTATTAGTTTTTCGCTTTAGTTATCCACTTTTTTACGGTTCTGTTTTTTACATTCTTTTGGTATTTGTATCTTTATATGTAAATACCATTATTCATAAGAAGTGACGGGTAAGCAAACATTCCAACAATTTATTTCCAGCATCAATTTACCTTCCTTAACGGTTGCGTTTTTTGTGGTGTTTGTTGCGCTTTTTATTTTCCTTAAAATTTACATTATCGAGCCTTCATCCAACCTGCTTTCTTATAGCAATAATAACCAAAATGTATTAGGCCTCAACATCCCGTTAAACCTCGAATTTTGTGGTGAAAAAATCCCTGTAAACAGCCTTGCCATCAAGGAAGATCTTGAAAAAGAATTTTTTAATAACAAGCATTGGAAATCAAACTCCGGAGCCTTGTTTGCAAAGGCACAAAAGTGGTTTCCGTATATTGAGCCCATCCTAAAGCAGCAGGGTGTTCCTGATGATTTTAAGTACGTTGCTGTAATTGAAAGTCATTTATCAAATGTTATATCTCCCGCAGGGGCAGCGGGTTTCTGGCAATTAATGCCGGCATCTGCACAAAATTATGGTTTAGAGGTAAATGAAAATGTAGATGAGCGTTTTGATGTGGAAAAAGCCACCTATGCAGCCTGCAGGCATTTTAAAGATGGTTATGCTGTGTTTCATAACTGGACTCTCTCTGCAGCGGCCTATAACCTTGGCATTGGCGGCATTCAAAACGCACTGAAAAAACAAAACAGTAATAATTATTACGACCTGATATTGAACACGCAAACCGGAAGCTTTGTTTATCGTATTTTAGCTTACAAAACACTGCTATCAAACCCAGCTCATTTTGGAATAAAAAAGAAAAAACTGGTTTATTTTTCTAAAATTCCATTAAAAACATTCAAAGTAGATTCAACGGTTACAAATATTGCAAATTTGGCCAAAGAAATGGGTTGCAATAAAACAATTTTAAAACTACACAATCCATGGCTTTTAGGCCAATCATTACAAAATCCCGAACGCAAGGTTTACGAGTTCAGGATCCCTAAAAATCAAAAAAGTGACTATTCGTCATACATCCGCGATCTTATTGGAGAAGATGGGGTAGTGAATGAGGAAACCGAAGTGTTAAAATCTTCCGAAAATTTGGCTCAGGATTCACTAAAAATCAATTAAAATTTACGGGCATAATTTTTGATTGAAAATCCATTTTTCGTGAAGTTTTTCACAATTTCGACGTATTCATAAAAAAAAGTGTTCAAAACTCAAAAATAATTGAACAAAATTGTTGCGAGTTGAAAATCTTTTCCTATCTTTGCCCTCCCTAAAAAAGGGAAACAGCTGAAAATCAATAATATCAAGTAACACAAAGGATTTAAAATGCCTACAATACAGCAATTAGTAAGAAAAGGTCGCACAAAACCGACCAATAAGAGTAAATCGGCCGCTTTGGATTCATGTCCACAACGCCGTGGTGTTTGTACCAAGGTGTACACAACAACCCCTAAAAAGCCTAACTCTGCAATGCGCAAGGTGGCTAAAGTTCGTTTAACGAACAAGCAAGAGGTAATTGCCTATATCCCAGGTGAAGGTCACAATTTGCAAGAGCACAGTATCGTATTGGTACGTGGTGGTCGTGTAAAAGATCTACCGGGTGTACGTTATCACATTGTTCGTGGAAGCTTAGATACCGCAGGTGTTGAAGGCCGTAAACAACAACGTTCAAAATATGGTACAAAACGTCCTAAAGCAGGTGCTGTAGCGGCTCCGGCTAAGAAAAAATAATAAGAATTAGTAGAAATATTATACAATGAGAAAAGCCAAAGCAAAGAAACGCGTTTTATTACCTGATCCGATTTATAACGATACATTGGTAACCCGTTTTTTAAATAACTTAATGTACGATGGTAAGAAAAATACCGCGTCTAACATTTTTCACGATGCAATTGAGATCGTAGCAAAGCGTACTACCGAAGATGGATTAGAAGTTTGGAAAAAAGCATTAGCAAACGTAACGCCTCAGGTTGAGGTTCGTTCACGTCGTGTTGGTGGTTCAACTTTCCAGATCCCTTCAGAAATTCGCCCTGATCGTAAAATATCAATGGCTATGAAATGGTTAATATCGTATTCACGCAAACGTAACGAAAAATCAATGGCTCAAAAATTAGCTGGTGAGATCGTTGCTGCTTCGAAAGAAGAAGGTGCTGCTTTTAAAAAGAAAGAAGATATCCATAAAATGGCAGAAGCAAATAAAGCATTTTCACACTTTAGATTTTAATTAATAACAACATGGACTTACGATATACAAGAAATATTGGAATTGCTGCTCACATTGATGCTGGTAAAACAACAACAACTGAGCGTATTCTTTATTACACAGGAGTAAATCACAAGATTGGTGAAGTACATGATGGTGCTGCAACAATGGATTGGATGGCACAAGAGCAGGAGCGTGGTATTACAATTACTTCAGCTGCTACAACTTGTTTCTGGAAATACAGAGATCAGCAATATAAAATTAACATTATTGATACTCCTGGTCACGTGGATTTTACTGTTGAGGTAAATCGTTCATTACGTGTACTTGATGGTTTAGTGTTTTTATTCTCTGCAGTTGATGGTGTTGAGCCTCAATCAGAGACTAACTGGCGTTTAGCTGATAATTACAATGTTACCCGTTTAGGATTCGTTAATAAAATGGATCGCCAGGGTGCAGATTTCTTAAACGTAGTTAAACAAACAAGAGAAATTTTAGGTGGTAATGCAGTTCCTCTGCAATTACCAATTGGTGCTGAAGAAACTTTCGTAGGTGTAGTTGATTTGATCAACAACCGCGGAATGGTGTGGAATGAAGAAGATAAAGGGATGACTTACAAGATCGTTCCTATTCCTGATGATATGAAGGAAGAAGTAGCTGAGTGGAGAGAGAAGATGTTGGAAGCTGTTTCTGAATTTGATGATAAAATTATGGAGAAATTCTTTGAAGCTCCTGAAACTATCACTGAAAGAGAAGTATTAGATGCATTGCGTAAAGCTTGCGTTGCAAATAAAATTGTTCCAATGGTTTGTGGTTCATCTTTCAAAAACAAAGGTGTTCAAACAATGTTGGATCTGGTAATGGAATTAATGCCTTCACCTCTTGATAAAGAAGTAACTAAAGGTATTAATCCTGATACTGAAGAAGAAATTACACGTAAACCGGACGTTAAAGAACCGTTTACAGCTTTAGCATTTAAAATTGCAACTGATCCATTCGTAGGTCGTTTGTGTTTTATCCGTGCTTATAGCGGTCGTTTAGATGCAGGTTCTTATGTACTTAACACACGTTCAGGTAACAAAGAGCGTATCTCTCGTATCTTCCAAATGCATGCTAACAAACAAAACCCGGTTGAGTTCTTAGAAGCTGGTGATATTGGAGCAGTAGTTGGATTTAAAGATATCCGTACAGGAGATACTTTATGCGAAGAAAAACATCCTATTGTATTAGAAGCAATGAATTTCCCGGAGCCGGTAATCGCAATCGCTATTGAGCCTAAAACTCAAGGTGACTTAGATCGTTTAGGTGTGGGCTTAAATAAATTAGCTGAAGAAGATCCAACTTTCCGTGTTAAAACGGATGAAGATTCTGGTCAAACCATTATCTCAGGTATGGGTGAGCTTCACTTAGAAATTATCGTTGACCGTTTAAAACGTGAGTTTAAAGTGGAAGTTAACCAGGGTTCACCTCAGGTTGCTTACAAAGAGGCTATCAACAGCTCTATCGATCACCGCGAGGTTTACAAAAAACAATCTGGTGGTCGTGGTAAATTTGCCGATATTAAATTTACTATTGGTCCGGTTGATGCTGATTACGATCTTTCAAAAAGCGGTCCGTTACAGTTTATCAATGAAATTACAGGTGGTAACATTCCTCGTGAATTTATTCCTGCAGTGGAAAAAGGATTTAAAAACTCATTAAACAATGGGGTTTTAGCAGGGTATCCTGTGGTAGGTATTAAAGTTATTTTAAAAGACGGTTCATACCACGCGGTAGATTCGGACGCATTATCTTTCGAGATATGTGCACGTAGCGCTTACCGTGAGGCATTACCAAAATGTAAGCCTGTATTACTTGAGCCAATCATGAAAGTTGAGGTTTTAACACCTGAACAAAACATGGGTGATGTAGTAGGTGACTTAAACCGTCGTCGTGGACAAATTGAAGGCATGGATTCTAAAGGAAATGCACAAGTAATTAAAGCTAAGGTGCCACTTTCTGAAATGTTTGGTTATGTAACTCAGTTACGTACTTTAACATCAGGCCGTGCAACTTCAACAATGGAATTTAGCCACTACAACGAAGCTCCGGCAAACGTTGCAGCTGATGTAATTTCAAAAGCAAAAGGTAAAAAAACTGAAAACGCATAATTAAACAAACACTAAAAAATCCGTTCTTTTAACATGAGCCAAAGAATAAGAATAAAACTAAAATCATACGATTTCAACTTAGTTGATAAATCTGCAGAGAAGATCGTTAAAACTGTAAAAGCTACAGGTGCAGTGGTTAATGGACCAATTCCATTACCAACTAACAAACGTATTTTTACAGTCCTAAAATCACCGCACGTTAACAAAAAAGCGCGTGATCAATTCCAATTATGTGCATACAAGCGTTTGTTAGACATTTACAGTTCTTCATCAAAAACTGTTGATGCTTTAATGAAGTTAGAATTGCCTAGCGGTGTTGAGGTAGAGATTAAAGTTTAACGGGATGCAGATATAGCGCTGCAAAACCAGGAAAAATAGAATTAGTAAAATTAAATAATAAATAAAAACAAAAAATGTCAGGATTAATTGGTAAAAAAATAGGAATGACTAGCTTCTTCGATGCCAATGGCAAATACTTGCCATGCACAGTTATTGAAGCGGGTCCTTGCGTTGTTACGCAAGTAAAAACCAATGAAAAAGACGGGTACACTGCTTTGCAATTGTCTTACGATGAGAAAAAAGAAAAAAACACATCGGGAGCAATGAAAGGTCACTTTGAATTAGCAAAAACTACTCCAAAGCGTAAAATTGTGGAATTCCGTCATTTCGAGGAAACAAAAAATTTAGGTGATGTTATCACTGTAGAATTATTCGCAGAAGGTGATTTTGTGGATGTTGTTGGAACCAGTAAAGGTAAAGGTTTCCAGGGTGTTGTAAAACGTCACGGATTCAGCGGGGTAGGCCACGCAAACAAATCTCACGGTCAGCATGATAGAGAGAGAGCTCCTGGTTCATTAGGTGCTTCATCTGATCCATCAAGGGTAATGCCTGGTATGCGTATGGGCGGAAGAATGGGTGGAAATCGTAAGAAGATCCAAAACCTTGAAATCGTAAAAATTATGCCTGAGAAAAACGTGATCCTTATTAAAGGTTCGGTTCCAGGTGCAAAAGGGTCTTATATTTTAATCGAGAAGTAATCATGCAAGTAGAAATATTAAATATAAGTGGTAAAAAAACAACTAAAAAAGTTGATCTATTAGATTCAATTTTTGCAGTAGAGCCAAATGATCATTGTATCTATCTTGATGTTAAGCAATTTTTAGCTAACCAACGTCAAGGTACTCACAAATCAAAAGAACGTGCTGAGATCGCACGCACCACTAAAAAATTAAAAAAACAAAAAGGTACTGGTGGCGCTCGTGCCGGTTCAATGAAATCACCTTTATTTGTAGGTGGTGGTCGCGCATTCGGACCTCGTCCACGTGATTACTCTTTCAAATTAAATAAAAAGGTAAAAACATTGGCTCGTGTTTCAGCTTTATCATACAAAGCAAAAGATAATGCAATCACTGTATTGGAAGACTTCAATTTTGATGCTCCAAAAACAAAAAATTACATTGATCTAATGAAAAACCTTAACCTGTCTGATAAAAAGACCTTATTGGTTGTAGGCGATGCAAATAAAAATGTATATTTGTCATCCCGTAATTTACAGGGTGCTAAAGTTGTAACAGCTTCTGACTTAAATACATATGATATTTTACATGCAGAAACTTTAATCCTGGCAGAAGGTTCAATTAAAATACTTGAAACAATTTTAAATAAGTAAGATGGAAATTTTAGTAAAGCCGATCATTACGGAAAAAATGACTGCACAAGCCGAGAAATTAAATCGCTATGGCTTTGTAGTAGCAAAAGAAGCAAATAAATTAGAGATTAAAGGCGCTATCGAAAAAATGTATGGTGTTAAAGTTGACAGTGTTAATACTCAACAATATGTTGGTAAAGTAAAAACACGTAATACTACACGTGGTGTAGCTATTGGTCGCGTTAACCGTTACAAAAAAGCGATCGTTACTCTAAAACAAGGCGAGATCATTGATTTTTACGCTAGTATTTAATTTGTAAAAAGAATTTAAAATGGGATTAAAAAAATATAGACCACTAACTCCGAGTTTAAGATACACGCTAACAGCGGATTTTAAGGAGATCACTGCAAGCAAGCCTGAGAAGAGCTTAATTGTAAAAACAAATTATTCTTCTGGTGGACGTAATAACACTGGTAAAATGACAATGCGCTATATTGGCGGTGGTCATAAAAAAGTTATTCGTGATATCGATTTTAAACGTGATAAAGACGGAATCGAAGGAACTGTAAAAACAATTGAGTACGATCCGAATCGTTCGGCACGTATCGCTCTTGTATTTTACAAAGATGGCGAAAAACGTTATATCATTGCTCCGCAAGGTTTAAAAGTTGATCAAAAGATCATGTCTGGTAAAGATGCAACTCCTGAAGTTGGTAACACTTTATTCTTATCAGATATTCCATTAGGAACAATTATTCATAATATCGAATTACGTCCTGGTCAAGGTGCAGTAATGGCTCGCAGCGCGGGTTCTTATGCTCAGCTTTCGGCTCGTGATGGTAAATATGCAATTTTACGTATGCCTTCAGGTGAGGTGCGTATGGTATTAATTACTTGTAAAGCTACTATTGGATCGGTTTCAAACCCTGATCACAATCAAGAGGTTTATGGTAAAGCAGGCCGTTCTCGTTGGAAAGGGACTCGTCCTCGTACACGTCCGGTAGCAATGAATCCTGTAGATCATCCAATGGGTGGTGGTGAAGGTCGCGCTTCTGGTGGACAACCCCGTTCACGTAAAGGTTTACCTTCAAAAGGATTTAAAACCCGTTACAAAGCAAAAGCAAGTAACAAACACATTATCGAAAGAAGAAAAAAATAATTATAAACGTTTAATGGCCGAATTGGTTGCTTAGCATGTCGAAGCACCAATGAGGTTTCAAAACCAAAAACAAAAAAAATGGCAAGATCATTAAAAAAAGGCCCTTTCATCGATTACAACCTAGAAGGTAAAGTAGAAAAGATGAATGCAAGCGGAAAAAAATCTGCGATCAAGACGTGGGCACGTCGTTCAACAATTCCACCAGAGTTTGTAGGGCATACATTTGCTGTACATAACGGTGCTAAATTCATTCCGGTTTATGTAACTGAGAACATGGTTGGACATAAATTAGGAGAATTTTCACCAACTCGCGTATTTAAAGGTCACGCTGGTCATAATAAAAAATAATTAGAAACCATGGGAAAAAGAAAAAGATTAGTAGCCGAAAAGCGTAAAGAAGAGAACAAGACTTCTTTCTTCGCTAAATTAAATAGTTGCCCTACATCTCCACGTAAAATGCGCCAGGTTGCGGATTTAGTGAGAGGTAAAGATGCATACCTTGCTTTAAATATTTTAAAATTCAATACTCGTGAGGCTTCTGGCCGTTTAGAGAAATTATTGAAATCTGCAATTGCTAACTACGAATTAAAAACCGGAGCTCGCGCAGAAGAAGGCGTTTTATTTGTGAAAGAAGTAATGGTAGACAGCGCCTTAATGGCAAAACGTTTACGTACTGCCCCACAAGGCCGTGGATACCGTATCCGCAAACGTTCAAATCATGTTACTTTAATTTTAGACACCAAAACAGCAAAATAGAAATGGGACAAAAAGTAAATCCAATAGGCTTCAGATTAGGAATCATCAAAGGATGGGATTCAAACTGGTTTGGTGGTAAACACTATGCAGATAAATTAGTTGAAGATAATACAATCCGTAACTATTTAAAAGCACGTTTAGCAAAAGGTAGCATTTCTAAAATTGTTATTGAAAGAACTTTAAAATTGATCACTGTAACTATCAATACTGCCCGTCCTGGTATCATTATCGGAAAAGGTGGTAAAGAAGTTGATAAATTAAAAGAAGAGTTAAAGAAGATCACTACAAAAGAAATTCAAATAAACATCTTCGAAATTAAACGTCCGGAATTAGATGCACGCTTGGTTGCAGATTCTATCGCTCGTCAAATTGAAGGTCGTATCTCTTTCCGTAGAGCAGCAAAAATGTCAATGGCTAGTACAATGCGTTTAGGTGCAGAAGGAATTAAAATTAAAGTATCTGGCCGTTTAGGTGGAGCAGAGATGGCTCGTACTGAAGGTTACAAAGAAGGAAGAACTCCTTTACATACTTTAAGAGCGGATATTGATTACGCTGTAGCTGAGGCACATACCTCATATGGCCGTATCGGTATCAAAGTTTGGATCTGTCGTGGTGAGATCTTCGGAAAACGTGATCTTTCTCCAAATGCAGGTTTATCAAAAGATAAAAAATCTGGTGGAACAGGAAGTGGAAACGACCGTCCAAATGACCGTCCAAAGTTCAACGGTAAAAAAAGAACGAAAAGAGAAGAAAAATAGTTTTACATAAGTAGATAAAATTAATTGTCATGTTACAACCAAAAAGATCAAAATATAGAAAATCTCAAAAGATGAAGATTAAAGGCGACGCAAAACGTGGTCATGAATTAGCCTTCGGTTCTTTTGGAATTAAAGCAATGGCTGAGTGCCGTATGACTGGACGCCAGTTAGAAGCAGCCCGTATTGCAATTACCCGTTTCATGAAACGTGAAGGCCAGGTTTGGATCCGCGTGTTTCCTGATCGCCCGGTTACATCAAAACCTGCAGAGGTTCGTATGGGTAAAGGTAAAGGTGCACCTGAATATTGGATGGCACCGGTAAAACGTGGTCGTATTTTGTTTGAAGCTGAAGGTGTGCCTTTAGCTGTAGCAAAAGAAGCTTTACGTTTAGCTGCACAAAAATTACCAATCGTTACCAAATTTATTGTACGTAGAGATTACGTAGAAGAGGTAGCTGCTAAATAATTGAATAATAAAACATTAAGCAAGTTTTAGTTGAACCGTTACTTTAATTAAAAAATGTTTAAAAGCCGGAGAAAGATCCGGAAAATAAAAACAAAAAGATAAAAAATGAAAAACAAAGACATATCAGCTTTATCAGATCAAGAACTTATTGAAAAGATAAAAGAAGAAAAAGCAGGATTAAATAAAATGACATTAAATCATGCAATTTCACCTGTAGAAAAACCGTCTATTATCCGCGTTAACCGTAGAAACATAGCACGTATGTTAACTGTATTAAATCAACGTAACAAAGCATCTAAATAACATTGCTTCATGGAAGAAAGAAATTTAAGAAAAGAAAAAATCGGTGTCGTAAAAAGTAACAAGATGGATAAATCTATCGTGGTTGCTGTTATGCGTAAAGTAAAACACCCTAAATACGGAAAGTTCCTTAAGAAAACCAGTACTTTCGTAGCTCATGATGAGAAAAACGAATGTAATATTGGCGACACCGTTAAAATTGCTGAAACACGCCCTTTAAGTAAAACTAAAAACTGGCGTTTAGTTGAAGTAATGGAAAAAGTTAAATAATTAGTGTTAATCGCAATAAAGAAATTTTAAGATGATACAAAACGAATCGAGATTAACAGTAGCTGACAACAGCGGTGCCAAAGAGGTACTTGTTATCCGTGTATTAGGTGGTACCAAAAAACGTTACGCCTCAATTGGCGATAAAGTGGTGGTAACCGTAAAACATGCATTACCTAGCGGTAACGTAAAAAAGGGAACAGTTAGTAAAGCAGTAATTGTAAGAACAAGAAAAGAGATCAGCCGTGCTGATGGATCGTATATCCGTTTTGATGATAACGCAGTAGTGTTATTAAACACAACTGATGAGATCCGTGGTACACGTATCTTTGGGCCAGTTGCCCGTGAGTTACGTGATAAACAATTTATGAAGATCATTTCATTAGCACCAGAAGTGCTTTAATTAAAAGAAATTTAAGTCATGTCAAAAATAAAATTAAAAAAAGGCGATACTGTTAAAGTAATTTCTGGCGAAAGCAGAGGTACTTCAGGAAAGATCATTTCAATTGATATCAAAAAACAACGCGCAGTTGTTGAAGGTGTTAATATGGTGAGCAAAAGCGAAAAGCCAAGTGCTAAGAACACTAATGGCGGTATCGTTAAAAAAGAAGGTTCTATCCATATCTCAAACTTAATGTTTTTAGAAGGTGGTAAAACAGTTCGTTTAGGTCGTAAATTAAATGAGAAAACTCAAAAATTAGAGCGTATCTCTTCAAAAACTAAGGAGGCAGTTAAATAATGGCAACAACAACCTATCAACCTCGTTTAAAAGGTAAATACAAAGAAGAAATTGTAGCAGCATTGCAAAAACAATTTCAATACACTTCATCAATGCAGGTTCCTAAATTGGAAAAGATCTGCTTAAACCAAGGTATTGGTGATGCTGTATCTGATAAAAAAATGATCGAACAAGCTGTAAAAGAAATGACCACTATTACAGGTCAAAAAGCTGTTCCAACATATTCAACAAAAGATATCTCAAACTTTAAATTACGTAAAGGCGTTGCTATTGGTGTACGTGTAACTTTACGTGGTGATAAAATGTACGAATTTTTAGATCGTTTGATCGCAGCTTCATTACCACGTATCCGTGATTTTAAAGGCATCAACGATAAAGGATTTGATGGCCGTGGTAACTACACAATGGGTATTACTGAGCAAATCATTTTCCCTGAAATTGATATTGATAAAGTAAGTAAAATTGCCGGTATGGACATTACATTTGTAACTAACGCCAATACAGACAAAGAAGCTCACGCTTTACTAACAGAATTTGGTATTCCTTTTAAAAAGAAAGAAAATAAATAATGGCAAAAGAATCGATGAAGGCCCGCGAGGTCAAAAGACAAAAATTAGTTGATAAATACGCAGCAAAGCGTGAAGAATTAAAAAAAGCCGGTGATTCGGTAGGTTTACAAAAGTTACCACGTAACTCTTCAAAAGTACGTTTACGTAACCGTTGTAAATTAACTGGTCGTCCACGTGGTTACATGCGCACATTTGGTGTAAGCCGTGTTACTTTCCGCGAAATGGTGCTTTTCGGATTAATTCCGGGATTAACCAAAGCGAGCTGGTAGTAAGCTTTTAAGTCTTTTTTTGCCGATGGGGCAAAAAGCTTGAAATAAAATTGTGAGGTTATGGTAAATTGTTGTATATTTGCCCCCTCAAAAAAATAAAATAAATTGTTTCATATAATTATTTTGGAAACGAAATAACATATAAACTTAAAAAAATGACAGATACAGTATCAGATTACTTAACGCGTGTTCGTAACGCGATTAAAGCAAACCACCGCATTGTAGAGGTTCCGGCCTCTAACCTTAAAAAAGAGATCACCAAGATCCTTTTCGAAAAAGGGTACATTTTAAATTACAAATTTGAAAGTACAGAAAACAACCAGGGCGTAATTAAAATTGCGTTAAAATACCATCCTGTAACCAAACTACCAGCTATCCGTACTTTAGACCGCGTTTCATCACCTGGTTTACGTAAGTATTCAGGCGTTGATAAAATGCCACGTGTATTAAACGGTTTAGGTATTGCCATCATTTCAACTTCTAAAGGTGTTATTACTGATAAAGAAGCTAAGAAAATGAATGTTGGTGGTGAAGTTTTATGTTATATTTCATAATTTAAAGGAGGAAAATTAGCATGTCACGTATAGGAAAAGCCCCGATAGAAATACCAAAAGGAGTAGAGGTAACAATCAACAACGGTTTAGTAACCGTTAAGGGTACAAAAGGATCATTAACTCAAAAAGTAGATATAGATATTATTGTTGCTATTGAAGATGGAAAAGTGTTAGTTACACGTCCAACTGATCAAAAGCGCCACAGAGCATTACACGGTTTATACCGTTCTTTGATCGCTAATATGATCAAAGGTGTAAGCGATGGATATAAAACTGAACAGGAATTAGTAGGTGTGGGTTACCGTGCTTCTAATAAAGGAAATATGTTAGAGTTATCTTTAGGTTACTCTCACAACATTAACTTCCAGTTACCGGTTGAAATTAAAGTTACAACAACAGCAGAAAAAGGTCAAAACCCAAAAATAGTTTTAGAAAGTGCTGACAAACAATTAATAGGTTTAGTTGCCGCTAAGATCCGTAGCTTACGTAAACCTGAGCCGTACAAAGGTAAAGGTATTAAATTCGTTGGCGAAGTGCTAAGAAGAAAAGCAGGTAAATCGGCTTCTAAAAAATAATTAAATAAATAATTTTAATCATCCTAAAAATTGTAGAGATGGCAGTAAATAAACAAGATAGAAGAACAAAAATTAAATTAAAGCTTCGTAAGAAGATCAAAGGTACTGTAGCATCACCGCGTTTAAGCGTGTACCGCAGTAACTCTGAAATATATGCTCAATTAGTTGACGATTTAGGTGGAAAAACTTTATTAGCTGTTGGTTCAGTTGATAAATCAATCGCTAAATCAAAAGCCAGCAAAATTGAAAAAGCAAAATTAGTAGGTAAGTTAATAGCAGAAAAAGCTGTTGCAACAGGAATTACAGCTGTAGTTTTTGACCGTAACGGGTTTTTGTACCATGGTAGAATAAAATCGTTAGCCGAAGGTGCTCGCGAAGGAGGTTTAAAATTCTAATTATAACAAGATGTCTAAAGAAGTAGTAAAACGCGTTAAGTCAAGCGATATAGAATTAAAAGATAAATTAGTTGCCATTCAACGTGTAACTAAAGTTACAAAAGGTGGTCGTCACTTTAGTTTTTCAGCAATTGTTGTTGTTGGAAATGAAAAAGGGATCATCGGACAAGGTTTAGGTAAAGCAAACGAGGTAACTGATGCTATTACAAAAGGTATTGAAGATGCTAAGAAAAGCTTAGTGAAGGTTTCTATCCTTCACGGTACTGTACCTCACGCACAAGAAGGTAAATTTGGTGGTGCTCGTGTGTTCTTAAAACCCGCAGCTCATGGTACTGGTGTAATTGCCGGTGGTGCGATGCGTGCTGTATTAGAGAGCGTTGGTGTTACCGATGTACTAGCAAAATCAAAAGGTTCATCTAACCCGCACAACGTGGTTAAAGCAACTTTAGATGCGTTAATGAAAATGCGTGATGCTATTAGCGTATCGCAACAAAGAGGTATTAAATTAGACAGAGTGTTTAACGGATAATAATTGAACAAATGGGAAAAGTAAAATTAACATTAGTAAAAAGTATCGCTAAACGCAGCCCTTCTCAAAAAGCAACAGTTGTAGCTTTAGGTTTAGGAAAAACTAATAGTACAGTGATAAAAGAGTCTACTCCTGCAATTGATGGCATGATTAGCAAATTAAAACATATTTTAAAAATCGAAAATATTTAATAAAATGAAATTAAATGATTTAAAACCAGCAAAAGGTTCTGTAAAAACTAACTACCGTCGTGGCCGTGGCCAGGGTTCTGGTGGTGGTGGAACTGCAACTCGCGGTCACAAAGGTGCTCAGTCACGTTCTGGCCACTCTAAAAAAGTAGGTTTTGAAGGTGGTCAAATGCCTTTACAACGTCGTTTACCTAAATTCGGATTCAAAAATGTTAACCGTATTGATTATAACGGAATTAATTTAGATGTGATCCAAAAATTAGTAGACACTGCAAAAGTAACTGAAATTAATTTTGACGTTTTAGTTGCAAATGGTTTAGCTCACAAAAATGATCTTATTAAGATCATGGGTCGTGGTGTTTTAACCGCAAAAGTAACAATCACAGCACACGCTTATACTGAGACTGCTAAAAAAGCTATCGAAGAAAAAGGCGGTACCATAAATGAGACAAAATAATATATGAAGCGTTTTATAGATACACTTCGGAACATTTGGACGATAGAGGAGCTAAAACAACGTATTTTATTAACGTTGGGTATGGTTCTTATCTATCGTTTAGGTTCGTTCGTAGTTCTTCCCGGAGTTAATGTAGATGCATTAGCAGATTCAAAAGCTGACGCCGGTGGAATTGTAGGTTTGATCAACATGTTTGCAGGTGGTGCGTTCTTACGTGCCTCAATTTTTGGTTTAGGTATTATGCCTTATATCACTGCATCTATCATTATTCAATTATTGGGTATGGCGGTGCCGTATTTCCAAAAAATGCAGCGCGAAGGTGAAAGTGGACGTAAAAAAATTAACCAGTACACCAGGTTCTTAACCATTGCTGTTACAGCAGTTCAGGCTCCTGGTTATATTGCTTCTATTAAACAATCTGCACCCGGTGCCTTTACAGACAATTCAGCTTTTTGGTGGGTACAATCTATCATGATCTTAATTACTGGAACTATGTTCGTAATGTGGTTAGGTGAAAGAATTACAGATAAAGGTTTAGGTAACGGTATCTCATTGATCATCATGATCGGTATCATTTCCCGTTTACCTTTCGCTTTCTTATCAGAGGTAAAATCAAGAACAGCTGGTAACGGTGGTTTAATTATCTTCTTAATTGAAATTGTTATTTTGTTATTGGTAATTGTAGGTTCTATCTTGCTCGTTCAGGGTACACGACGAATACCGGTTCAGTTTGCCAAAAAAATCGTTGGTAACAAGCAATACGGTGGCGTACGTCAATACATTCCATTAAAAGTAAATGCAGCAGGTGTAATGCCAATTATCTTTGCACAGGCTATTATGTTCATTCCGGCGGCTATTTCAGGCTTCTCCGGTACAGGTGGTGGTGTCTTTTCTGAAAGATATGGTTTCTGGTACAATTTAATTTTCGCTATCTTAATTATCCTGTTCACGTATTTCTACACAGCTATCATGGTTAATCCAAACCAATTGGCTGACGATATGAAACGTAATGGTGGTTTTATTCCGGGTGTTAAGCCTGGTAAAAAAACAGCAGAGTTTATTGATCAGGTTATGAGTCGTATTACTTTACCCGGATCTATTTTCCTTGCAGCAGTAGCAGTTATGCCTGCATTTGCTCAAAAATTAGGCATTAACAGCGCTTTTGCGGATTTCTATGGTGGAACATCATTATTGATCCTTGTAGGGGTTGTATTAGATACTTTACAACAAATAGAAACATATTTATTGAACCGTCATTATGATGGATTAATGAAATCAGGTAGAATTAAGGGTCGTGGCGCTAATGCTATGATGGTGCAACAAGGTTAATTGATATATGGCGAAACAAGCGAACATTGAAATTGACGGTACTATTGTAGAAGCATTAAGCAATGCGATGTTTAGAGTGGAGTTGGAGAATGGACATGTAGTAACAGCTCACATCTCAGGAAAAATGAGAATGCACTACATCAAAATTCTGCCGGGAGATAAAGTGAAGTTGGAAATGAGTCCTTACGACTTATCAAAAGCGAGAATTACTTTTAGATATAAATAGAATTTTTTAAAACAGAGAAATGAAAGTTAGAGCATCCATCAAAAAACGTAGCAACGAATGCAAGATCGTTCGTCGCAAAGGGAGATTATACGTAATTAACAAAAAAAACCCAAAATTTAAACAAAGACAGAAGTAATTCTTATCTTTGCAAACCTTTTATAAAAAATATTAGTCAAAAAGAATGGCACGTATAGCAGGTATAGATTTACCAAAAAACAAAAGAGGAATTATAGGTTTAACCTATATTTACGGAATTGGCCGCAGCAGAGCAGCTAAATTATTAAGTGATGCAGGTATTTCTGCTGATAAAAAAGTTAGCGAGTGGAACGACGACGAGCAAAATGCTATTCGTAATGCCATTAACAATACTTTTAAAGTAGAAGGTGCTTTAAGATCAGAAACACAATTAAACATTAAACGTTTAACTGATATCAACTGTCTTCGTGGTATGCGTCACCGTAACGGTTTACCCGTTCGTGGTCAACGTACTAAAACAAATGCACGTACACGTAAAGGTAAACGTAAGACAATTGCTAACAAGAAAATGGCAGTTAAATAATAATTAATAAAAGAAATTAAGTTTTAAATAAAATGGCAAAACAACCAACAGCCGCAACCAACGCAAAAGCTAACACACGCAAGCGTACCGTAAAAGTAGAAGCTACTGGCGAGGCTCATATTAATGCAACATTTAATAATATCATTATTTCATTAACCAACATTAATGGCCAGGTAATTTCTTGGAGCAGTGCTGGTAAAATGGGGTTCAGAGGTTCTAAGAAAAATACTCCTTATGCTGCGCAAATGGCAGCTGCAGATTGCAGCAAAGTTGCTCATGATGCAGGTTTACGTAAGGTAAAAGTATATGTAAAAGGCCCGGGTGCCGGAAGAGAAAGCGCTATCCGTACTATCGCAGCTTCAGGAATTGAAGTAGCAGAGATCATGGATATCACGCCAATCCCTCATAACGGTTGTCGTCCTCCTAAACGTCGTCGCGTATAAAATAAAATATAAACAAAAGCCGGTCCTTCCCATTGGAAGGATTTGGAGTTGCTAACCTATAGGGTTTTCAACTTAAATAATAAAAACAAATAAATAATTATTTAAAATGGCAAGGTACACAGGTCCCAAATCAAAAATCGCGCGTAAATTCAGAGAGCCAATCTTCGGCCCTGATAAAGCGTTAGAAAAAAAGAACTACCCTCCGGGGCAGCACGGTAACACTAAAAAACGTGCAAAACAATCCGAATATGCTATCCAGTTAATGGAAAAGCAAAAAGCTAAGTATACTTACGGTATCTTGGAAAAACAATTCGCTCGTACATTCGAAAAAGCAGCTCGCTCTCATGGTATTACCGGTGAAGTGTTGTTACAATTAATTGAAAGTCGTTTAGACAATGTGGTTTACCGTTTAGGAATTGCTCCTACACGTCGTGCAGCCCGTCAATTAGTTTCTCACGCTCACATTACAGTTAACGGTGGTATTGTAAACATCGCTTCGTTTACTTTAAAACCAGGAGATGTTATAGGTGTTCGTGAAAAATCTCAATCAGTTGAAGTAATTACTAACTCTTTACAGGGTGCCGTAAATAAATTTCCTTGGTTGGATTTTGATAAAAACTCAATGACAGGTAAATTCATTAACCGTCCTGAACGTTCTCAGATCCCTGAAAACATTAAAGAACAGTTAATTGTCGAGTTGTACTCTAAATAAGAAAATAAATTAAATAACCTATATAATTATTATAATATGGCAATATTAAACTTCGTAAAACCTGACAAGGTTATTATGATTAATTCAACCGAAACTTCAGGACAATTTGAGTTTAGACCACTTGAGCCGGGTTTTGGGATTACAATAGGTAACTCATTACGTCGTATTTTATTATCGTCGTTAGAAGGATATGCAGTAACCAGCTTACGCATTGAAGGTGTAGATCACGAATTTTCAACTATCAAAGGCGTTGTTGAAGACGTTACTGAAATAGTTTTAAATTTAAAACAAGTTCGTTTCAAAAAACAATTAGATAACCACGATGCAGAAAAAATTACTGTTCACTTTGCAGGAAGCGAAAAATTCACTGCCGGTGATATTGGTAAATATGTAAACGGTTTTCAAATCTTAAACCCGGATCTTGTAATTTTTAATTGCGATTCATCTGTGCGTTTAAAAATGGAATTAACTGTTGAGCGTGGCCGTGGTTATGTTCCCGCAGAAGAGAACAAAACTAACAGCGCACCAAACGGAACGATCTTTATTGATTCTATTTACACGCCAATTAAGAATGTAAAATATAATATCGAGAACTATCGTGTTGAACAAAAAACCGATTACGAACGTTTGATCTTAGATATCGTTACTGATGGATCTATTCATCCAAAAGACGCTTTAAAAGAAGCTGCTAAAATTTTAATATTCCATTTCATGTTATTCTCTGATGAGAAAATTACATTAGATGCAGAAGAAAAACGTAATGAAGAAGAATTTGATGAAACAAGCCTTCACATGCGTCAATTATTAAAAACCAAGTTAGTAGACATGGATCTTTCAGTTCGCGCTCTAAACTGCTTAAAAGCGGCTGACGTTGAAACTTTAGGAGAACTTGTATCTTTCAACAAGAACGATCTTTTAAAATTCAGAAACTTTGGTAAAAAATCATTAACTGAATTAGAAGACCTTGTTCAAACTAAAGGTTTACAATTTGGAATGAATGTTGTAAAATATAAATTAGATAAAGATTAATAACAAGAATTAAGAGCGAAGAATTAAGAGTTATTAATCTTGAATCCTTCATCTTGAATCATGAATCATAATAGAAATGAGACACGGAGATAAAATAAATAATTTAGGTAGAAAAACCGCTCACCGTCATGCTTTGTTAATGAACTTAGCTTGCGCGTTGATTGATAACAAGCGTATTTTTACAACATTAGCTAAAGCTAAAGCTTTACGCGTTTATGTTGAGCCGCTTATTACAAAAAGTAAAGATGATACAACGCACAGCCGTCGTGTTGCTTTCTCTTACTTAAAAAGAAAAGAAACTGTAAGCGAATTATTCAAAGAAGTTGCTTCTAAAGTTGCAAACCGTAATGGTGGATACACACGTATCATCAAAACCGGTAACCGTCAAGGTGATGCTGCTGAAATGGCAATGATCGAATTAGTTGATTTTAACGACATCTACAACAACAGTAAATCTGCTGCTGAAGGTACAGCTAAGAAAACTACTCGTCGTAGCAAAGGAGCTAAAAAAGATTCTACAAAAGCTAAAAAAGACGATTCAGCTAAAACTGCTGAAGCTTAATAGCACATCAATATTAAATTTAAAAACCCGTTTCGAGATCCGAAACGGGTTTTTTGTTTTTGAACACTGAATTTTTAAGATTATTTTTAATAAAGGTGGGTGTTAACATAAATCCGTTCACAGTAGAATTTGGGGTTAAATGTAGGTCATAACTACCACTCCGATCTTATTCAATACTTCCGTTAATTTGACAAGATTAATTTCTAAATTCCTTAGCTAAACGTTGCCAGTTCAGCTTCGCTTGCCTTTCCATTCTCGTAAATTACCAGTATACTGCAATTCATTTATCGACCATTTGTTTTTCATTTTAAGTGATTATTCCTTTACAAATTTTTTAATACATATATAATTTTTTGATCTTAATTCAATAAAATAAATTCCAGGCACTAAATTCTCAATGTTTATTTTTTCTGCATTAAAAAATGTTGCCCGTATTTTTCCGGTTATATCTTTTATACTGATCTTTTCTACTGTTCTGTCAAAATTTAAAATGCTTTGAGTTGGGTTAGGGTAGAGGTTTATTTCATCCTGCGTATTATTTTTTATATTGGTGGTTGTGCAGGCTATTGGTGTTGCGCCTGTTGTTGTAGAAAATGTTCCGTTAACTACGAACCAGTTTTGCCAGTTGCCACCGCTGGCGTTTGGGTTTTGCCAGTTGTTTAGGTCAAAACTTCCGGCGCCAACCGAAGTGCCTTTTATGGCGTAAACTTTTAATGCCTGACCTGATCGGTTCCATGTTAATGATTGCGCAGCGGCGCAAGTCTCCGGTCCGTTTGGTAAAATACAATTAGGCTGAATAAAATATGCGTTATCGTCATACGTCGGAAAACCGCCGTACACTTTTGCAATGCCGGTGCTATCAATACAAACTGCAGTATATTCATCGCAGGCAATGCCGTAAAAGGCTACAGAGCTATCCTGGAAAAGGCGTGCCACAAAAGCACTGTGCCTTCCGCGCCTGTCCGGGTTATCGTAATGCGTATCGGTAATTACACGTTTTAAAATTTTGTTATGTAAAAGATCGTTATTTCCAATTGTTAGCAAGCTGCCATATGGATCTGATAAAGCGACAGGCGAACTTACCGAACCTGCCGCTGCGCTAAAATACGCCTGGCCCTGTATAGCCATACCGGCGCTTGTTCCGCCAATGGGTGTTTTTTTTGTATTGATCAGATAATTTATGGCGGTATCAACTGAAGTATTGTTCCAATAACTAACGTAATCAAATTGATTACCGCCTGCTATCCAAATTGCTTCGGCTTCGCGCAACCTTCTTCTTACGTAAGGATGATTGGCAGCTGCAATGCTTGGTATAACTAATGTTTCTACTGAGTTAACAGGAATGCCTAACGATGAATATAAATAAGTATTATAACCATTAGAACCTGTAGCTCTTATTACAACTATATCTCCACCACCACTTCCGTTCAGGAACCATTTCATAGCCTCATCATCTTCACTAGCGCCACCCATCATGCACAAACGGTATTGTGTGGTTTTTATAACATTGGAAGTATCGCCGGTAAAATAACTTGTGTAAGGAGTTTGTGCTTTTAAGGACAAGGATAATAAGACGATGGCAGACAGTAATATTTTTCTCATAAATCAAATTTAATGCTTTATTATGATTTTTCTAAAGTCGGTTATCATAATACTCAAAATGTTAGTTTATGTATCGGAATTGCAAATACTGTTAGCGCATAAAACGTATTACCGTTATCCAAATCCATTTAACGGTAATTAAAATATTGATATGGCTTCTTTATCAGAAAATGTTGTAATCGAACTTTATAATTCTATCGGGTAAATAATGCTTTTTAAAAAAGCTAAAGATCTTAAAACAAATTTAAATTTTCAATCTACTTCAAATGGATGTTTACGATTTGCATTATCGAGAATGGTAAAAAATGTCTTTAATTCAAAGTGGGAAAACAATAATTTATTAATTTTTTTTATTGTTGCCTGCCTACTCACTAATATTCCATGGATAAAAACCATTTTCATTAATGGTGTAGCTTATATTTTTACCGTTTGAAGCTGTGAAGTTCCTTATACCACTGGCAATATCTATTTTAAGCGATTCATTTTCCGGGTAAAATGTGCCTATTTTTTCAGCATCGGCTTTTATTTCAATAGGTTCTATAATTGCCAGTTGACTATAGATATATAAATAACCACGAATTGTTTTTACAGAAAATTTTTGTGTTGCAGATGATACTGCACCTTTTTGAGAAGCGCCATCTAGCGTTAAAGAATAATCACCATCCGGAGCAGAAGGGTTAAGTTTAACTGTTGGTTTTATATCTGAATATTTGATTGTACTGCCATTACTCGCTCTTAATGTCCACCGGTATGTTCTTACATTCTTTACATTGCTTTCAATTATAATAGTTTCTCCTGCACTATACTCATTTTTGTCAATAGAAAAATCGGTACTTGCTTCTTTTTTACAATTGATAAGGAAAAGTTGCATTAATAGCAAACAAAGCAATTTTAAAATTTTGTTATTGATTTTAGCTACCATCTTTTCGTATTACGAAATTAATGAATTTTTAATATTCAAAAAGCAATATTGAGTAAAACGCTTTATTGACTTTACAAGTGGTAGCTTTGTGGTTATAGATTATTTTACCCGCCCTAACTCATTTAATGTTTGATAGTAACGAAATAGATCAGGGTTCTGTATTAGAAGTATTTGATCCGCTTTGTATACACCCATTAAAATCTTCGGCCTCTAATTCCTTGCTCGTATTTATGCCGGGTTTTAAAATATTTGACTATTAAAAAAGAAAAGGTTTAATCTAAAAAACGATGATATGCTTGTGTTTTGCTTTCAAGTCTTTCGGCTAAATAGTTATTTCCATCTTTTAACTCAGCTAATATCAGCTTCGCTTCTTCAATATATTTCAGTTTCTTCTCATTCTTCCAATAAAAAGGCGGTTCATATAAATTACAGATCCTGTCGGCCATTTTTACCGCCCATATTTCTTTAGGTTGTTGTTTTATCCTTTTTAAGCTGTCAAGCATTTTATCATTACTACTTTCAATTGTATTGCTTTTGGTTAATGCTAAAGTACCATCTGCCACTTCTTTTCCAAACAGTTCTTTTGCTTTTTCATAAGAAAATTTAGTGTCTTCTAAAGTATCGTGCAACACAGCACATTTAATGGCAAGGCCAGCATTCATATCTTCACTATTATTTATCGCATTAATAACTTCAAATGTTACACTTCCAATGTGATTAATGTATTCTATCTGTTCACCATCTTTAGGTCCACCATATTTTTGTCCATCATGTAATTTAGTTGCTAATTGCCAAACATCCTGCAATTCATCTATCGCCCATTTATTTTTCATTTGCTGTTTTTCGTGTATTTTAAAGATACAAAATTTTCTTCTGATCTGAAGAATGTAAAACGTAAAGCCGCCCGGTTTTAGAAAAGTAAAAAAATAAAGAGGTGAAAATTAATTCAAAACCAATTGTTTTGTATAAACATTTCGGCAGGTATAAGTTACACGGGGTGTAAACCTATGGAATTTAGAATCAATAGTAAAGGTGTTTTTTGTAGCAGATAAAGTACCGGATGAAGAACTGCTTTGATCATAATCCGGGCTCCAATACCCAATATTTATAAAGTTACCTTTTAAAGATGCATTTGTTGCTACTCTCTGAACGCCAATATTCAAAGGTATAAGGTCAAAATGATCTTTGTCCGGATTTGGCCACACAGAGGCTGTATAATTTTGAGATGTTGTTGTAGAAATCGGCCCGGCAACAGATGTGCATGTGCAGGTAACATCATAATTTCCATTTAAAAAAGCAGTTCTGTTCTCTACCACATGAACGGTTCTTGTTACAGTGGCCAAAGGCTTGCCGCTTGAATCCTTTGCGTTATAGTTTAAATAACATGTGCCCGGAAGATTGGTTTTAACTGTACCACTAATATCTGTAACGGGAATAAAATCACGATCGTTTATCCAGCCATTCTTGTTGTCTTCAAAAAATTTCGCACCGGGATCTATATAGGTTGTATAAAGGTATGCTGTATCCATTTTATTTCCATTCAAAATAATAGCGGGACGAATTACTTCTTCTTTCATTTCTTCCGGATCGCAGCTCAAAAATAAAATACTAACTAACGATAAAATTAAAATATATGTTTTCATATGATCGTTAATTTTATTTTGGTCTATTTTGGTTGTGTTACTTTTACTGAAAGTACATATTTAAAAACCGCATCTTTTTGCGCTTCGTTTAATTTTGCCATTTCAGCCATGTTATCAATAATGCCTTTCCACTGGCTTGTTTCACGTTTATAAATATTTTTTGCTCCGTGACAATTGATACAGGCGCCAACCGTATAAAGCATATGACCTATTTGTAATTTTTCTAATGTCACATCGCTGTATTGCGCTTGTATTGCCGCAAGTTCCTTATCCTCGGGTGCAGGCACACCTTCTGTAGATTTGGGGGTAGAAAACGTAGAAAAGCCTGTGGTTGGTGTTGTAGTATTAGTTGGTGTAGTTGGAGTGTTACTTGTAACCGGGGTAGGTGCAGTTGTAGCTACACTTTTTTTAGATTTACATTCTACCATACTTACAGCTATAAGTGCTATTAAAATTAATTTGTTTAGTTTCATATATTTATAATATTGGTTATGTTTTTTATTAAGTTTAGCAACCATCACTGCCCAGGGGTATACTGTATTCCTGTTTAATTTTTATTCCTTTTGTGTTTTCCGCAGGTTTCCAACTTGGCATTTTATTAATAGCATCAATAAGTAATTTGTCTATTATAACATTAGAAGATGTTTTGGCGGTTTTTGCGTTAATGACTTTGCCTTCTTCATCGATCGTAAATTTTACAATGGCATCACTAACTTTTGGAGAAAACATTTTCTTCGGGATCTTATTAATAACATTTTCATTTATATAATTTGTTATTTGTTTAGGTCCACCCGGATATTCAGCTTCTTTTTCCGGTACAACAGTTACTTTATATTTTCCTTCATGTACTTTATCATCTTTCTCAGGATACTCCGGCGTTTCGTATTTATATTTAAAATTAATTTTCACATTAATATCTGCACCTACATCTATGCTATTTAAAATATTTTTTTGCTCTTTACTAAGTACGCTATTCGCACTTGTAGCTGAAAGTATTTTGCCATTACAGGTAGATGAGATCTCTACAGAAACATAATCCAGTATCTTCTCATAAGTTTCCTGTCTGTAAAAATATTCATTCGGATACATATAATTTCCAAGTGTAGACTTGCTTAATTTTATAAGCTGATGAAACTTGTAATATTCGCCGCCCGGCAATCCAAAGTTCCTGCAAAACTCAGGCATAATATCATTTATAAATCTGGCCTCACTTAGTTTTTCCTGTTTAATAGATGGTGAAGTTCTTCCCTTGTATTCATAGCCGCTTTTTATTTGTGCATAAGTATTTACGCATAAAAAAAATAAAGCAAGAGTGATATGTTTCATAGCGTTTTTAATTTACAAACAAATATAGCTAGGCTAATATATAAATTTTGTTACTGACTAGTTATTACCTTGTTAACGACTTGTTAATGCCATGTATATAACGTATAAAATAGTTAATTTTGAGATACACCAATGAAGCTGAACAGAACCTATTTATTTATTGCTATTTCATCTATTGCCCTGGTGATCGTATTGATCATACAGATCAACTGGATCCTTGAAACTGCTAAAATAAAGGAAGAACTGTTTACTGAAAAAGCAAACATTGTACTTTCAAAAACAACCGAAGCTCTTTCTTTAGATTCAGGTACAGTTAAAAATATTGGCGCTTACGAGCAATCCTTTGGTTGTATTGTTATAAATGCCTGCAAAACAAAAGAGGTTTGTATAAGTGCACCCGACATTAATAAGATCGATTCGTTGTTTAAGCATTTTATGGGCTTTTATAATTTCCATCTTGATTATTCTTTTGTAGTTGTAAAAGATGCACCCGGCGGTATTAAAAACGAAAATAGTTTGACAAATAATATTTACCGAAAACGTCTACAAGAATTAGCAAGCAAAAGTGGCTTAGAGCTTGTACTTATTATTCCCGATAAGGAGCAGTTTATTATGGCCGAAATGGGTACACTATTTATTACTTCTGTAATATTAATACTTGTTGTACTTGTATTATTTTGGCGTACTACATTATCATTAATGAAAGAGAAACAAATATCAGAGCATACTACCGATTTTTTAAATAACATGACCCATGAATTTAAAACACCTTTAACAAACATTGCTTTAGCCGGTAAAATGATCATAAAGGACCCTGTAATTAAACAGGAAGATAAAATAAAACATTACTCAGCAATAATTCTTGAAGAGAATGAGAAGTTAAGGTTGCAGGTAGAACAGGTATTAAGTATGACCGCACTTGAAAGAGGCGAAATTCCTTTACAGAAAACAGACCTGGATATGCATGAGCTTATTAACGATTGCATAAAATGTATTGGTATACAAATAGAAAATAAAGCAGGGGATCTGAATTTAAAATTAGATGCTCAACAGTTTACAGTGTTTGGCGATAAAACACACCTTACAAATGCATTTTGTAATCTGGTAGATAATGCAGTTAAATATTCTAATGAAAAACCGGAACTTTCTATTCAAACAACAAACAGTAACACTAATTTAATTATTATTTTTTCTGATAACGGCATTGGTATTGAAAAAGAATACCAGGAAAAAGTGTTTGATAAATTCTTCAGGGTACCAACCGGTAATATGCATAATGTAAAAGGCTTTGGACTTGGCTTGGCCTACATAAAAAAAATTATCGAATTACACAGCGGAACTATTGAATTAAAAAGCGAAGCGGGTAGAGGTACAACATTTACAATTACATTGCCAAATGCATAAGGATAAACTTAAAATATTATTGGCAGAAGACGATCTGCATTTAGGAATGCTCCTGGTAGATTATCTTGAAGCCGAAGGTTTTGATGTAAAGCTTTGTAAAGATGGTGAGCTGGCTTTAAAAGCATTTCAAAATGGCCAATTCGATCTGTGTTTGTTGGATGTGATGATGCCAAAATTAGACGGCTTTACTTTGGCAAAAGAAATGAAAGTAAAGGATAAAAAAATTCCGGTTATTTTTATTACTGCCAGGTCTTTAAAAGAAGATAAATTAAAAGGCTATGACCTTGGTGCTGATGATTATATTACCAAACCATTTGATGAAGAAGAATTACTTTGGAAAATTAAAGCCTTAATTCGCCGCATACCCGAAAATAAAACTGAAACTAAAGCCGCGATCATTTCAATAGGGAAATATATTTTCGATCTTAATAATCAATCCTTAACCATAAACAACAAAACAAAACGCATTACAGAGAAAGAAAGTGATATCCTTAATTATTTATCTTTTCACCGCAATCATGTTATAAAGCGTGAAGAGATGCTAAAAGATCTTTGGGGTGAGAACGATTATTTTTTCGGCAGAAGTTTAGATGTTTTCATTACTAAGATCCGTAAATACTTAAAAGAAGATCCCGATCTTAATATTGAAAATGTGTTTGGAGTAGGTTTTATTTTTAATGTGCCTGTAAAATAGAGAGTAAAAACCAAAAACAATTAATCCTGTTTTAATTTTTAATTAATTTAAGTTGATCAATTACTATATTTTTTTGTATTAATTGCATAAAATAGACCCCTTCACTCATTTCTTTACCATCTATAACGGCACGGCCGTTAAAGCCTTCGATAAATTTAACCTCCTGCCCAAGCATATTATAAATTTTAATTACAAGATCATTTTCTGTTGTATTTGAAGTAACAACAAAATAATCATTAAACGGATTTGGGTACATTTTTAATGAGATCGGTTTTGGTGGAGTAGGATAGTTACTCATTCCCGTAATTATATCAGTACAATTAACAACTACCGGTTTTGCAGTTGAATCGCAGCTTGTAAGTGGAATAAAATTAATAAGACCATAATTAACATTATCATAACCATCATGAATTTTGTTAGCAATGGTAGACGTAAATGTTGTACACCAGCAATTATTGATCATGGTTTTGTTAGCGTTAAAGAGATAAACAACATTCTTATAAGTGTTACAAATTGTATTATTTACAATGCTTTCTAAATTAGAACCTGAAACAATACCTGTATCATTATCAGTAATGGCATTATTTTCAATTACATTGCTTCCGCTAGCATTGATAAATGATTTATAAGCAACTTTATTGTTAACTAATGTGCAATTCATCAAACTATCAGTCTGGATAAAATCAACAGCTTTAGTATTATTACAAAAAAGACTATTAAATACAGATATTCTTTCAACACCTGTTTCATCACCAATTCCCACATAATTGTTTTTAAACGTCGAGTTTTTGATGCGTTTATCCGCTTGGATTATTGTATACTTATTATTTGTAAACATTGAGCTGTCGATGTTTACAACCCAACCTGCATAACCTCCTACAGCAATTTGGTTATTTCTAAAAACAGAACGCTTAATGTTAAGTGGCCCACCATTCCAACAGCAAACATTAGTTATGGCTTTGTCCGCATATTCAATTGCACTATATTTAAATTCTGCGCTCCCACCCAGATCATTACTTATTAAAACTCCATCCCAAATACTCATTGTAGGGCTTGCAGAAGAGGATGTGAAAACAATAGTATCTATTGGAGTTCCTTTTGAAGTAAGCGAACCTCTTATATCCAGTTTGGTACCATTATTAAATTTAATGACCACACCTGGTTGTAGTGTTAAGTTCACTCCCGGAAAAACAGTCACATTGCCGATTACAACATATGGATTATTTGCTTTTAACCAGGTTGTATTACTGTAAATACCACCACTTACGTTTGTTTGGGCTACAGTAAATAATGTTGAGCAAAGCATGCATAATAGAATTAGAGCTTTTTTTGTTCTCATGTTTTAAGTTTTAAATAATTAATAACTAACGGAAATTTTTATTTTCGTTGTCGTTTATAACGTTTACACTTATAAGTTTCTTAAAAAGGTGGAGAGATTTATAACACCAAAAACCTAAAGATCAAATAAAGATACTTTTTTTTTGGATATAAAAAAATAAAAAATACCGATGTTTATAGTAAGTGCCACAAACCTTTTTGTATTACGTTAATAATTTTCTTTCCATCCAACGAAAGACCCGGCACCTAATCCAAACCAAATAGTACCGGCTTTATCTTTATAAATACTTTGTATGGGATTAGAACATTTCTAACATTATTAAAATTGTTTCGGTTTCATTTTTTTACCTGCCTGTTCTACAATTTCTTTTATTCGTTTTTGCCTGGTTTCAGGTAGTTTGGCAAGCACGATCCATTGCAGCATGGTTTTTTTTACCGATCTGCTTAAACTTAAAAAAAAATCTTTTGAGCCTTTTTTAGTTTTAAATTCTTTCTCAAGGTCCTTAGGTATTATTAATTCTTCAACTTCATCTAAAATTGACCATGAACCGTTTTGTTTAGCAATTTCTATACAGTTTAAACCCGCTTTGGTCATCCTTTTATTTTCAATAAGCTTTTTAACTTTTTCTTTATTTATTTTAGACCAGGTACTCGTGGCTTTACGTTTGCTAAAAAGCTGTATGAATTTTTTATCGTCTAATGTTTTCCGTGTGCTATCTATCCAGCCAAAGCAAAGGGCTTCATCTACAGCTTCACTCCATGAAATAGTTGGCATACCCGCACTTACTTTATATTGTACAAGCCATACTGACTGTTTTGAACTATGATTTTTTTTTAACCATGCTCGCCACTCTTTTTTATTTGCCGGACAAAACGTTTCCATTGTTTGCTGTGTATTCATATTTCTCAGATCAAAAAAACACTAGTATATTTTTTATCATAAGGTTTTTTAAAATTCAATTATTCTTATCTCATTCTAACTAGTTTAAAGCCCGCCTTCAATTTCATCATCAATAATTTTTCGTTCTTCATTTGTTAGTAGGCTTTTTCTTAGCTCACCTGTTTTCCCTTTTGTATGTAGTATTTCAAACAGGCTATGAACCCAGGATTGAAAAGTTTTGTCAGGAAACGAATATTGCCTTAAGTCACCACAACCAACAGTATGTCCAAACCTGGCAGCCCACAATTCAGGTGAAAAACTTTGATGGTTGAAATATTCTTTCCAATCGTTTTCTTCTTCTAAATTTTGCTCCATTATCGACATAAGATAATAATTTTTAACCTCAGTCTTCAATTGCTTCAATACCCAATTCCTTTAGTTTATCAAGATGATCTTTCATCGCTTTAAGCTGCTCAGGTGAATGGCCCTGCCAATCTTTAACTTCATCAACAACTTTAAAGGGGCGCATAGAACGGTAAGACTTTGTTGGATTACCCGGAAACTTTTTATCAGTTAAGTTAGGATCATCTTCTATAGGCCCGGTTGGCTCTACTATATAAATTCTGCCCGGGCCTTCACCAACCGCAAGCTCAGAGCCCCAAACAGCAGCATCCATAGTGGCTGTGAGATAAATATATTTTGCATTTTTATTTTTACCGTAATTTGAATTAAAGCCAATTTCTATAAGGTCACCAATATTTAAATTTGCTTTAGTGCCATGATAAAACGTTTGTGAAGTCATAACACAAAAATAATAATTTCGGCAGACTTATCCTTAGCGCGTTGACGCCGGCAATAGTGTAAACGGGAAGCCTTAATTCCATTTCGCAGGAAAAAAGTGCGCATTGTTAGCTTTGTTTTATAAGTACAGCAGGTTATTTTTTGTTTTTTCCATGACCATTTCCATGACCATTTCCGTTTCCATTACCGGGATTTGTTGTAGCTGGGTGATGTGGATTGTTTGGGTTCTTATACCATCCTCTGTGGTTACCGTTATCTTTTCTGTAAACAACGCATGATGAATTACCAAACACAAACGCTGTAAGGAGTATAAGAATAGCAACACTTTTAAATAGATTCATTTTTTTAAATTAATAAGGTACTTACCTCGATTTAAGTAAATATAAAGAAAATTAATGAAAGATTAAAATTTGATTTTGGATTCTGATAAAAAATGTTATCTTTATAAAAATATTGAATATGAAAAAACTTACTTTAATTATATCAGCAGCAACAATTTGCAGTCTTACGTCTTGCAAAAAAAATTACAGTTGTCAATGCACGGGTAATCCCGGTACTAATTCAAGTAATACAGCTGTTTTTACAATTAAAGACAAAAAATCAAAAGCTGAGGCAACTTGTAAAGCATTTGTACCAACATGGAACGAATGTCATATATTATAAGAAAAAATCAATTTCTATTTTTAACTGCCTGCTAATACTTTAGCGTTTTTGCGGCTTGTGAAAAACGTTTTGCAAAGTGTGATTTAATATTCGTAAAAACACATAAGCCGCCATATTTATACCTATAGGTGAAGTTTAATTTTATTTCATTAGTATGAGTTCAATGAAATCCGTTTATTGATCATTTTCCTTTTGCGAATACCACTTTCCAATAATTTTGGTTTCTTGTTGTCAATCGAACCTTTAAATTTACTTTGTCTCCATTAATTATAAAATTGGTTTCAATTAAAGAACCTTTCATAACTCCACTTCACCTTTGGAATTAAAATACTGCAATTTCACATTAGTCAAATTGTCTAAATTAATAATTTCAAATATTTCACTTCTTTCATTTCCCATTTTTACATCTGCTTTGAGTCCGCTGCAAGCAATGAACAGTGGGATTTCAACACTATATTGTCTGAAACTATTGATATCATTGGTTTTTATTATGTGAGTTGCTTTGTATCTTTGACTATGATTAAGAAAAGCAATCTCC
>JACDED010000164.1 GCA_013816615.1 Bacteroidota bacterium | reverse complement strand
GAATAGAACCTTTTCCGTTAAATGACGCAAAATACCCCGGCGAAGGTGGTTTTGCAAAACGCGCATCTTTAATTGAAAAAATAAAAGCAGAAGATAAAAACGTATTGCTTTTAGATGCGGGAGATATTTTTCAGGGTACGCCTTACTTTAATTATTTTCATGGTGAAATAGAATATAAATTAATGAGCTTAATGGGTTACGATGCTGTAACTTTTGGTAACCATGATTTTGATATGGGTTGTGAAAATATCATAAAACAAATGCCCAACGCAACTTTTGACTTCATTAATTGTAATTATGATTTTAGTGATACCGTTCTTTCAAAAAACAAGAAGATTTTACCGTACAAGATCTATAAAAAAGGCCCTTTAAAAATTGGAATTTTAGGAGTTGGCATTGATCTTGAAAATTTAGTAGACATAAAATATACGAAGGGAATTATCTATAATGATCCAATTACAAACGCAAATAAAATTGCATCGATATTAAAAAACGATGAAAAATGCGACTATGTAATTTGCCTTTCGCACTTGGGTTACAAATACGATACATCTAAAATTTCAGATATAGTTTTAGCCGAAAAAACTAAAAATATTGATCTTATAATTGGTGGTCACACACATACTTTTTTAGATGTTCCACAAACCACTTTAAATAGTGATAAGCAACAAGTTCAAATTACGCAGGTTGGCTGGGCCGGTGTGTGGTTGGGCAAAATAGAGGTCTTCTTCTCTTCATATAACAAAAAAACGGTACAAAACAACAAAAACATCCCGATTTAGAAGGCCACGTAAAAAAAAACTAATCCTGCAAGTTTTCGACTAAAATTTTCTTAAACTTTTTTTTCGGTTTTTTTGTTGCAAAGACAAATAATCCCGTTATATTTACAAACAAGAAATAGTTAATTACTTTTTACACAACATATATTAAACTTATTAGAAAATGATGAAGGAGAAAACTGCAGAACAGATTTGGAATGGATGCCTGGAAATAATAAAGGATAACGTGAGCCCTCAAAATTTTAAAACATGGTTTGACCCAATTAAACCAATAAAATTAAATAATAACGTTTTAACCATTCAAGTTCCCTCACAGTTTTTTTATGAATGGATAGAAGAGCATTACATTACCTTAATTAAAAAAGTAATTAAAAAAGAATTAGGTGCTGAAGGCAGATTAGAATATAATATCATTATGGATAATGCTTCAGGTAAAACTGAAACACCTATCACTTTCAAATTACCGAACATTAGCACTAACTTAAAAAATCCTGCCGTATCAATGCCAATTGATATTGGTTCAAATCCAATTAAAAATCCATTTGTAATTCCGGGTTTAAAAAAGGTACAGGTAGAATCTCAATTAAATCCTAACTACAGTTTTGAAAATTCAGTAGAAGGGGATTGTAACCGTTTAGCACGCAGCGCAGGTTTTGCTGTAGCGCAAAAACCGGGAGGAAATGCTTTTAACCCATTATTACTTTATGGTGGTGTTGGTTTAGGTAAAACTCACTTAGCACAAGCTATTGGTATTGAGGTAAAAAAGAATTTTCCTAATAAAACTGTATTATATGTACAGTCAGAAAAATTCATCACACAATTCATTGAATCAATTAAAAACAATAACCAAAACGATTTCGTTCATTTTTACCAAATGATCGATGTTTTAATTATTGATGATGTACAATATTTTGCAGGCAAAGAAAAAACACAAGATGTGTTCTTCCATATCTTTAACCACTTACACCAATTAGGAAAACAAATTGTATTAACGTCTGATCGTCCACCGGTTGATATTCAAGGTATCGAGCAACGTTTATTATCACGTTTTAAATGGGGGCTTAGTGCCGATCTTCAAGCTCCTGGCTTAGAGACACGTATTGCTATCCTTGAGAAAAAAGTTTATAACGAAGGTATTCAGCTTCCAAAAGAAGTAATTGAATATTTAGCATACAGCATTACATCAAACGTTCGTGAATTAGAAGGTGCCTTGATTTCATTATTAGCACAATCGAGCTTAAACAAAAAAACGATCACTTTGGAATTAGCCAAAACAATGATCGACAAATTTGTGAAAAGCACTGCTCGCGAGGTTTCAATCGATTATATCCAAAAAGTGGTTTGCGATTATTTTGATCTCGCAATTGACACTATGAAATCAAAAACGAGTAAGCGTGAAGTGGTTCAGGCCCGTCAAATAGCTATGTACTTTGCAAAAAGTATGACAAAATCTTCTTTAGCTACAATTGGTATGCACTGTGGTGGTAAAGATCACGCAACCGTTTTACACGCCTGCCGTACGGTAAATAACCTAATGGATACCGATAAGCGTTTTAAAGCTTATATCGAAGAGCTTGAAAAGAAGATCAGCATTAGCAACTAATTTTATAAAAATTAAAAACCTCAAATCTTAAGTTTGAGGTTTTTATTTATAAAGGCAATTGTTTACAATTTTCTTTGCTAAAACCAAATTTCTGAACTAGATTTAAATTCCGAAAATCACGTATTTAAAACAAAAATCAGCTAAATACATTTAGTAACATCTGAATAAATATTAAGAACAAAAAACAAACTTTAAGATGAAAAATATAACTGTAATAGGAAGTGGAACAATGGGGAATGGAATTGCACATGCATTTGCGCAATGCGATTATAAAGTAAACTTAGTTGATATTAGCGAAGCAGCTTTGCAAAAGGCTTTAGCTACCATTACAAAAAATTTAGATCGCCAGGTTCAAAAAGGAACGATCACCGAAGATGCAAAGAATGCTACATTAAAAAATATAACTACTTATACTGATATTGCAACAGGTGCTAAAAATGCTGACCTGGTAGTTGAAGCTGCAAGTGAAAATATTGACATTAAATTAAAGATCTTTAAACAGCTTGATGAAGTTTGTTCGCCAAACACCATTTTAGCAAGTAACACTTCTTCAATTTCTATTACACAAATTGCCGCAGTTACAAAACGTGCAGATAAAGTAATTGGGATGCACTTTATGAACCCTGTGCCCATTATGAAGCTGGTAGAAATTATTCGTGGTTACAGTACTTCTGATGAAGTAACGGATCTGATCATGGAGACATCAAAAAAATTAAATAAAGTACCGGTAGAAGTAAATGACTTTCCGGGCTTTGTAGCGAACAAAATTTTAATGCCAATGATCAACGAAGCAATTATCACTTTACAAGAAGGGGTTGCCGGTGTTGAAGAAATTGATACTGTTATGAAATTAGGAATGGCACATCCAATGGGTCCGTTACAATTAGCAGATTTTATTGGCCTTGATGTTTGCTTAAATATTTTACGCGTTTTACAAGATGGATTTGGCAATCAAAAATATGCGCCTTGTCCTTTATTGGTAAACATGGTTACTGCCGGACATCTTGGTGTAAAATCAGGTAAAGGTTTTTACGATTACAGCGGCGGAACAAAAGATCTTGTTCTTGCTGACAGATTTAAAAAAAAAGTAGCTGAACTAGCTTAATATAAAACCGGAAATTATCTCAGGCGTATATAACAATATTCTTCCCATCGAATACCCAAACATTCCAAGTGCGGGTGTGTATTATTTTAATACCAAAAGCGCGCTCAGGTACGAAGTAAGGTTTGGACGTCTTCAGGATAATATATTACACTCTAATATCGTTTTTGGCGTTGTAAACGACGAATTTGAAGGTGAAGAATATGTTGCTACCAACAAAGGCGAAGTTTACCAGGTAATGAATACTATTGTTGAAATAGTAAAGAATTACATGAAAGAACATCCAAAGGTAAATGTATACGAATTTAACGCGGTAGGCCGTGACAGTGAGGACGACGCTGCTGAAAACGGGCGTATGGTATTATACCGTCGTTTCCTTCCTAAAATATTCGAAAAAGGCTGGCACTTTAAGATCGAAGGCAACTTTGCTTTGGTGACGAAATTGTAATCTACCAATGAATCTGAATGCTATAAGAAGGTTCAACCAAAAACCACTTTTTATTAGCATAAAAAATATCGGTAACATTTAAAAGATAAGTTTTTTTGCTTTTTTGATCAGTAAAAAAAAGCTTAAGGTCATACTTTTCAAAAATGTATTTCGTTTTCATTTTAACTTCTTGTCTTTCTTGTGAGAAATTAAATATTTTAATTGAACTTGATTTCAAAGAATCACCATTAACTAACAATTTGGAGCGGATCTTTTTTGACTCTAAAACAAATACTTTGTTCGTAATATCTTTACCGCAAATTTCTTCAACATCTAAAATTTCCTTTGGATTATCTTTTTCAAAATCTTCTTTTACAAGCAAACATAGAATATCGCTATTATTAAATAAACTGTAGTTTGTTGAATCCGGATTCAATATAGCTGACAATAATTGCGAGCAAAACTTCTGTGGATCACTAAACGGCTGTTTTTTAGTTAAATCAATATCAAAATTTGTTTTATTTATTTGCGAAAAACAATGAAAGACAAACAAACTAAAAAGTAAAACTAATTTTTTATTCATGTGCAATAAAATTAAATCCCCAACCAACTCTTAGCACTTGAGCCCATTATTATTTCTTTGTCCTTATCAGATAAAGGTGCTGTACGCACTAATTCGCCCGGCACAACTTCTCCTAACGGAAAAGGATAATCGCTGCCCTGCATTACTTTATCGGCGCCAACAAGATCAATTACATATTGTAACATTTTATGATCGCACACATGGCTATCAACCCAAAATTTGCCTAAATACTCTTTCGGGTTAATTGGGTTATCTATGGCCACAAGGTCAGGGCGACAATCCCAGCCATGTTCAATACGGCTAATGGTTGGTAAAAAAGAACCACCGCCATGCGCAAAACAAACTTTTAATTTTTTATATTTTTCGAAAATACCACCAAAGATCATACTACAAATAGCGCGGCTAATTTCTGCAGGCATACCTACTAACCAAGGCAACCAATATTTTGTCATGTGCTCCTGCCCCATCATTTGCCAGGGGTGAACTAAGATAGCTGCATTTAAATTTTCGCAGGCAGCAAAAAATTCATCAAACTGCGGTTCGTGTAAATTTAAATTATTTATGTTGCTGCCAATTTGCACACCTTTAAAACCACTTTTCATAGCGCGTTCTAATTCCTGTACAGCGAGTTTTGTGTCCTGCATTGGAATTGTAGCAAGGCCAATAAATTTATCAGGATGAACATTAATGGTTGTAGCAATATCATCATTTAAAAATTTACTCACTTCCAAACAGTCATTTGCTTTTGCCCAATAGCTAAACATTACCGGAATAGTACAAATAACCTGCATATCGGCTTTGTGCTGCTCCATTTCTTTTATACGGGTTTCCGCATCCCAACAATTTTCATTGATCTCTCTAAAACGTTTATTGCCCTGCATCATCCAGGCTTTACCTTTTTCATGATGATCAAGCATTATAAAATCACCATAACCAAATTTTTTATTAAAATCAGGAATGTGTTTTGGAATGATGTGGGTGTGAGTGTCTATTGTAAACATATATTAATTTTTTCTGCGAATGCGAATGAACTACGAATATACGAATCTAATTGGCTACGAATTACGAATCTAGTACGAATTTACGAATCTATACAACACTCAATTAGGCATACAGATTCGTATTATTCGTACCTATTCGCAATTCGTAGACGGCAGCACAGATTCGTATATTCGTAATTATTCGTATTTGAAGATTTATTTTTTTGTTGCGTAGATGATCACATCTTTTTTGCTTCCCCAATGGTAACCTAAATGAAAAGGCAATTTTTTTACGTTCAAACTATCTTTATGAAAAGCTTCCTGCAAAGGTTTTTGTAAACTTAAGTAAGGAAAATCTTCAACAGGGCGCGTGTATTGCCCGTATAATTTTGTTTCGAACTTCCCACCCTCTTCAAAGAATTTATAAGGAATTCCGGTATCATCCTGTATAACGCTACTCGAATTATTTAAGATCAGTGTACGCATGTTGGTCATAAAACCAGCGTGCAATAAATACGATGCGCTTTTAATATATGTAATAGCACCTTTTGTATTTTCATCAATATATTTTCTAAATACCGTTGTATCATTAAAGTTCTTATTGCTTACATCATATTTAAAATAGTAAACCGATTTTTGTTTTCCTTCCTGTAAAAAATCTACGCGCACGCCAAATGGTTTTTTATCTGCACTTTTAAAATCGTAAGCAACTTCGGCAATACTATCCTGCTCATAACGCACAATATATTTAATATCTAAAATTTCGTTTCCACTGCGTTTAATAAAGAAAGTAAGAAGTGGCAATAAACCATTTACTTTTTGCGCCTGAAAATCGCTTTGCATTTTACGCGTGATAAAATAACTCTTGTCAAAAATATCACCTAAAGATTTTTTAAAATCGTTTGAGTATTCTGAAGGCTCTCCTTTTTTAAATTTATCCAATTCAGGTAATTTACCCACCGGCTCTAATCCTAACATAATATATTTATCTGCATTTGGAAAAAATGCATTGGCCGTTAAATAATCCGGTCCGCTAAAAGGATAAAATACAATGTTTGTTTTTGCAGCAGCATCTTTAAACTCTTCCCTACCCCAATCTTTCATCGCTTTTAAACGCTTACGTTCTAAACGGCTCCAGCTGCTATCAATAAATTTAGAATGGTTATCCCAAATAACAGTATCAAATAAATAATTTAAATTATTGGCTTTGCCTTTGTAACCCGAAAGCACAGCTGTAATATTATTGAATTGATTATCAGTATTAAAAGTTGGTGTAGCCACAACTTCAGGAATTGTATCTTTTGGAGTTTCTGTTCTTACAGAATCTTTTTTTACTACTTCTTCTTTTTTTGTATCGGATAAATTACATCCAAAAACAAAAATAAGGCTTAAACACAAAAAAACTAACTTATTCATAATGGCCTCAAAAGTAAGTATTTTACTGTTATTAGAATAAAAAAAAGCGTCTTTCCGGTTATGAAAGACGCTTTGGTTTTATTAAGGGTTACTCGGTTCTTTTTTGGCTTATTCCTGGCTTTTACCCAGCTCAATAAGCTTTGCCTTTATCTCTTTTAATTTGGCAATAACCTCCTCGTTACTGTTCTTTTTTGAAGCGGGCCTGTTTTTTAACTGTTCTTTAGCTCCCTGAATGGTATATCCTTTTTGTTTTACTAATTCAACGATCTGCGCAAGATTTTCAATATCTTTTTTTGTAAATAAACGGTTTCCCTTTTTGTTTTTGGTAGGACTTAACATCTCGAATTCTTTCTCCCAAAAACGTATAGTACTTGCATTTAGATCAAATAACTCTGAAACTTCACTGATAGAATAATACAGTTTTTCGGTTTCTTCTTTTTCGTTAACTGGCATAGATTAAATGTACATTAATTTGTTACAAATTCAAATTAATAGTTTTCAACAGCAAAAATGAAACGGTTAATAATACAAATAATAGAATTTTGTACCTTTTTTACTGAATTGAATTGCAGGTGCAGGAAATTTAAGAATACCAATTACTGAAAATACTTTTTTCAATACTTTTGATCTTACTTTAATTCTCGTTAGATCAACATCCAGACTAAAATAAAAACGACGCTCTCTTTCAAATTTAAAAACATTTCCATCAGGATCCTGCACTGTAAAATTATTAAAGCTGCCCGCCAGCATACCGTAAGCACTATAGCCAAAAGCAACGTTCAGCCATTTAGGAAACTTATTTTCTTTTTTTACAAATGCGCTGGGATTAACACTTAACCAATATGTTTGCGAATTATAATCTTTTAAAATTTGTGTAGTAAAACTCTCGCCTAATAATTCAGGATTATATTTTGCAAGGCCACTTTGCGAATACGAAAATTTTAACTGAATACGCTGTTCGTTCCAAAATGCATGTTGACTAATTGCTAACGAAGCGCCAAGTACATTTGCAATTTCATCGCCATAAGAAAAACCCCAGCCTTTGCTAAAGCCATCCATTACTTCAACAACCGTCATATAT
>JACDED010000240.1:430-2497 GCA_013816615.1 Bacteroidota bacterium | reverse complement strand
ATTCTCGCCCACTTCACTTAATAAATTATGAAAACGGTTCCTTTCCTGTGGATCCAAACCTGCGGTTGGCTCATCAACGATCACCACTTTTGGATTGCCAAGTAAAGCCTGTGCAATACCAAAACGCTGGCGCATTCCGCCACTATAATCACCAATATAACGGTTACGCACTTCGTATAAATTTGTTTGGTGTAATAATGCATCACAAACCTCCTTACGTTCTGCTTTATTGGAGATACCTTTTAATATGGCGAAATGATGTAACATATCATCTGCAGTTACTTTTGGATAAAAACCAAAATCCTGCGGTAAGTAGCCGAGTACTTTGCGCATTTCCTCTTTGTTATTGATCACATCCAGGTCGTCTAAAAAAATGGTTCCTTCGCTGGGTTCCTGCAAAGTAGAAATCGTACGCATTAAGCTTGATTTACCCGCACCATTTGGGCCAAGCAAACCAAACATACCGTTTGATATTTCTAAATTCACATTTGATAAAGCACGTAATCCTCCCGGATACACTTTACTGAGATTTGATATTTTTAATTCCATATATATACTAAATATAAAACATAAAGACGTTCATGATCTTATAAAAGTTACGAAGCGCAGAATACTCGTATGAACAGTAAAAAAACAGGATGAAAACATTCAGATTTCAACCGTTTGTGCAATTAACTCCACCAAATAAACAAGAAGTCACTTTTTTAATTGTGATGCTTTTAACTTTAATAAAAAATACGACTATGAAAAAATACATACTTTTACTTTTATTCTGCAACAGTTTTATAAGTATTTACAGCCAAACACCCAGTATGAGCGTAACCGGTACTCCTGACCAGGTTAAATATTTGGATACAAATAATGTAAGCGCATTGATCAGTGAGGCAAATATTAAACATTGGGATCTGTTTGGTAATGGCGACGCACGATACAATGTTCCCAAAGGGCCTTTAAATTCTTCACCCAGCACTAATTTTGCTACTGCCTTGTGGATCGGTGGGTTAGATAATGGTAATCAGGTACATGTTTCTGCCGGAACCTACAGGCAAAATGGTACAGATTTTTGGCCGGGACCACTTGATACAAATAATGCTCAAACAACCGTTACAAGTGGTTCTCCTTACAATAAAGTCTGGAAGTTATCCTGCAATCAAATAAACCAATTTGCTACAAACTATAATACATTTAATGCTGCTGCAAATACGGCTGCAACTTACAGTGATATAACTACATTTTTACCAAACGGGAATAGCACAAATAATTTTGCAAAACAATTATATCCTTATAAAGACTGGAACCTAAATGGTATTTACGAACCTTCTTTAGGAGAGTATCCTATCATAAAAGGCCATCAACAAATTTATTCTGTTTATAACGATGCTTACTCTACACATACCGAAACCGGAGGCTTGCCTTTAGGCATTGAAGTGCATGACAGGTCTTTTTCTTATAACGAACCTACTATTGCAGATAGTATGAAAGTAATTAACTACACCACTTTTTATAATTATGAAGTAATAAACAGAAGTAGCACAAACTATAATAATGTTTACATGTCTATCTGGATAGATGCTGATCTTGGTTATTATCTTGATGATTATATTGGCACCGATACTTTAAATAGTTTTGGGTATGCTTACAATGGTGACAACGATGATAATACCACGCTTGGAGTTAATGCTTACGGTGCTAAATTACCAATGATGGCTTACGCGCTTATGCCACAAGCGTCGGCTTTAACAGATGGCATTGATAATAATAACAATTCATTAATAGATGAGCCCGGAGAAAATTTTAAACTAAATTTTACTACTTACTACAATAATAATATTGGTGCATTTCCACCTGCAACTACAAATCCTGATACCGCTTTACACTATTATAATTATATGAAAGGCTATTGGAAAGATGGTTCACAATTTAAACCTGCAGGTACAGCATTTAACCCTACTTTAAATATTAATCCCACTAATTATGTTTACACCGGAAACCCACAAACAAATACCGGCTGGACAGAAGGAACTGCAAATAACCTGAAAGGTGACAGGCGGATACTTTGTACCGTAG
>JACDED010000240.1:0-420 GCA_013816615.1 Bacteroidota bacterium | reverse complement strand
ACAAAGAAAGTAGAATTTGAATACGCTTTTGTATTTAGCAGGGACACTACTTTAAATAATGTAAATACTAATTTTGCCTTATTACAAAAAGATGTACGGAATGTACGACACTATCGTAATACGCAAAATACAGCTTGTACACCTTTGGTAACCGTTGGCTTAAAAGAAAATAAAAATAGTTTAAGCAATTTATGGATCTACCCAAATCCAACAAACGAAACTATTCATATCAATTTAGATCACAATGCAGAAACAGCAACACTAAAAATATATGATATTATAGGAAAAATGATCTGTGATACTAATTAGTGTTCTATAATATACAAATATTTGTTATATTTGTATCAATTATGGCAAGAAAATCAAAATTAACCCGAACGGTATTAGAAAAAAATTTAGAACGACAACTTAAAAAAGTAA
>JACDED010000042.1 GCA_013816615.1 Bacteroidota bacterium | reverse complement strand
TGATTATATAAACTCAAAGGTTTAGGACTAAAACGACAAAATACTGTCTATGATTTTAAAATTTTTGTCGCGAAACAAAATCAAAAAAAACTTATCGGAGTTTTGCAGCGCTCTCAATTTGCGAAAATTAGTGCAATTGGTGGCGTAGTTCTAAATAACGTTAGCTCTAACTTTTCTGCAAACCTTCTACAAATAGTTTCTTAAAATTTATTGAGCTACAAATTTGAATGTACTTAAATTCAGATCTGCCTTTTTCTAAAACAAAATCTTTTAATTTATTTTTATCTGAAGAAGAAAGTCTTGTAGTATCAAGACAAAAGCCAATAAAAAAACTGAGTTTAGCAATACCAATTTTTTCTTCTTTGCTTGTTTTGTTCAATTCAATACCAAGATCTGTTTTTAATTTATGGATACAGTATTTTTCTGCCGCAGAACGATCGCCTTTAAATTTTAGTTTGATCTCTTCGGTAATATGATCGCTGATAATACTTGGATTTATGGGCTGAGGTTGAGCACCAAAATTAACCGAAAGATTAGAGTTGGTAAAACGTTTTAAAGTGTCGTAAGAACTGCGATAACCTTTTGTGCTTTGAATTTTTTCGGCTTCCTCTAAAGCTAATTTTTTTAATTCAGCATCAACAGGGCGGAAACCAAAACGGTAATAAAACCAAAATGCACCGGATTGTATTCCTTCGGGATTATTTTTTCCGAATTGATAAGGCTCTACTTCAAAATAATTGGCGCCAAAACTTTGTTTGTAGCTTCTTAATAGTTGACAGAATACAAAAGCAGATTCGCCTCCTCTAAAGCTTTCAAAAATATTTATACCAAGCAATGAGCGATTGCCAAATAACCAGCCGCCACCATACGCCATTGGGTAACCATTTTTAAACATCATAAAACCAATGTACGACTCAAGTGGTAAGCGTCTTTGGGGAAGTATACTGAATAAAGCGATGGATAGACCATGTTCTAATTCATAAAACAACAAACCGTCTGCATTGCAATATACAACAGGCTCTGTTTCACGATTAAGTAAGAATAGTGCAATGCGCGCTTTTTCGATAATGGTATTTTTTTCGCTTTCGGATAATTTTTTTGGAGCGGGCAATTTTTTATTTATCACTTCACGTTCATCAAACTTTTTTAATAAACCGTTTGTGTGATAATAATTTTTATGCAACGTAAAATTTCCAAAACCTTTTGATAGTTCTTTGTTTTTTGGAATTACTGAAATGTAGATCTTCAGCGATTCAAACAATTGATCTTTGATAAGGTCGGAGGCTTCGATCCTGTCAAATAAATGAATGATACAGAGCAAAAGATCTTTCTTGTTCTTTGAACCAGCCGCTGTCTCTAACCATTTTATTGGATTGAATTTTTCAGTGAAAGCAAATTCAAATTCCATTTCGGATAAAGCGTGGCGTAATACTTCTTTTGGATGAACGCCTGTTTCATCAAAAGAATGAAGGCTCACCTGGCCAGGATATATTTTTAATAACCAATTTATTAACGTATAGCTATTTGCCGCTTGCGTTTGTGTATAGGCAATACCTGTTCTTTCAAGCTGAGCGATCTTATCTTTTGGCAATTTTTTTACACATTCTGCTAGGCGCTCCATTTCTGTTTTTGCCAGCAAATACAATTCTTCATTTTCAGGATATCCCAACAAAAAAAGAAGGCAATCGTAATACTGTTCTATAATCTTTTTTGAATTTAGTTTCATGCCTGCACATACAACTAAAAGCTCTTTCTTTTTAGCCGCAGAGGTTTCGCTAAATACCGATACTGTTTCTTTCAGATCGGAAATGCATTGTTTTAAATTGATCACTTATGCTGGTTTTGAATAACAAGTTAAAGATAATTTTTTGTATCTTTAAGTAAAATTATTGTTCCAATGAAAATTGTTATTTCCTTTATTATTGTTTGTTTTTCGTGCATTGTATCCGCTCAGACATTTATTAAAAATACAACAGGGCGAGCTTTGACCTTTAAAGAGATCCAAAAACAATTTGACGATTATAAAAAAAGCAATGATCTTTCTAAAAAGAAGCATTGGAAAAATTATAAGCGCTGGGAATATGAAACCCAGATGCATACAAATACACAAGGTGAGCCCGCAGGCTTTAGTGATTATGTAGAGGCAACAATTAACATGGCTAACGCAAAAGAACAACAGGAATCTTCTAGCGCAGCAGCTGTTTGGTCGCCATCAGGACCAAATGTTTTACCAAATAATTTAACCGGTTATATGGAAAATGGCATTGGCCGTATTAACTGCATTGCTTTTCATCCTTCAAATCCAAATATTTATTTTGTTGGTGTAGCGCAAGGTGGTGTTTGGAAAACTACGAATAACGGAGCTAGCTGGACACCGCTTACAGACAATCTCCCAATAACAAGAATTAGTGATATTAGTATTGATCCTTCTAATCCAAACACAATGTATATTTCCGTTTGTGATTTTGAATATATTGGCGGTGGTTTATTTTTAAACGGAAGAAAAAGACATACCCATTATGGCCTTGGCGTTTATAAAACTACAGATGGTGGTTTAACATGGGCGCAAACAGGTTTAACGTTTCAATTAACACAAGGCGACGCCTCTTTGATAAGAAAAGTAGTTGTTAACCCTGCTAACGGTAACGACCTTGTAGCATGCGGTGTAAGCGGCATGTATAAATCTACCAATGGCGGTACTACCTGGGTTAAAAAACTCGATTCGCTTTTTTGGGATCTTCATCGTGATCCAGCCAATCCAAATATTTTATACGGCGCAACGGGCTGGGTACTAAATTCAAATCTGGGAAATGCAGGCGTTTATAAATCAACTGATTTTGGAAATACCTGGGCCATGTTGAATACCGGAATGCCATTAACAGGAAGCATTCAACGCGTTAAACTGGCAATATCACCTTCTGACCCAAATTATATTTATGCTATGTGTGTTGATGGAAGCAGCGGTTTGTATGGTATTTATAAAAGTGTTAATGCAGGCGTTAACTGGACCTTTATACCCCCCAATTTAAATGTGCTTGAATCGGGGCAGGGTGGAAATCCCGGCGGGCAAGGAAATTACGATCTTGGGTTTATTGTACATCCAACAATAAAAACTACAGTGTATGTTGGTGGTGTAAATATTTGGGGATCTACAGACGGCGCAGCAAATTTTAATCCTGTATCGCATTGGACAACAAACTACGGTGCAACTATTCATGGTGATATTCATGCGATCGATTACCAGGCAACAAGTGGCCAGTATTTTGTTTGTGGTGATGGTGGCGTCTCAAAAACAGGAAATATAGTTATTAGTAATTGGGCTACGAGTAATTGGCCAACCGTTTGGACAGGTTTAAATAATGGCATGCAGATATCTTCTTTTTACAGACTATCCAGTTCTAAAAATGCCAGCGGCCGCTTGATTGCAGGCGCGCAGGATAATGCTACATTTTATTATAAGGCGGGCACCTGGTCAACTATTTTTGGTGGCGATGGTATGGATAATTATCTTGATCCTTTAAACAATAGTGATATTGTAGGTTCCAGCCAATATGGAAATTTTTACACCAGCAATAATGATGGATTTTCGAGCAATTATCCTTTCACAAATCCAAACAATGAAGCGGCAGAGTGGGTAACACCAATTGCCGCAGACTATAGCCATCCCGGTGTTATGTATATTGGAAATGAAAATGTTGTGCAATCAACAGATGGCGGAAACAGCTGGAATGCGCTGGCAACGATCTACACGAATACAAATACCAACACAAGTACGGAGATAAGCGCATTGGCTGTATCTGCTTCAAACAGCCTGGTAGTATATGCTGCAAGAAGAGTAAGATATGAAATGGGTTTACCGGCCATGGTGTTTAAAACTACAAATGGCGGCACTAGCTTTACAAATATCACAAATAATTTACCCGATAGTTTATATTACACAGGTATAGAAGTGAATGAAACAAATCCAAACATTGCGTATGTTTCAATGGCCGGCTTTAGCAATGGCAATAAGGTTTTCATTACAAATAACGGTGGCACAAGCTGGCAAAATATCACTTACAATTTACCCAACATACCTGTAAATTGCATTAAACAAATCCCCAACACTAATAATTTAATTGTTGCAACAGATATTGGTGTTTACATTTTACCTTTTGGTAATACAAGTTGGGTAAGCAACAGTTTTGGCTTGCCAAATGTGATCGTTAGTGATATAGAATTTAATTTACCACTCAATAAAGTTTACGTTTCTACTTTTGGAAGAGGTATTTGGGAAACGAGCTACAACATTATTACAAGTGTTGGCAAAGGTGAAAATTTATCGGTGGCATTTGAATTATTTCCAAGTGTGAATGATGGAAAATTTACAGTGCTTTGTTCTGAAAATAATAGTGAAAAAACAATCGAAGTAGTGGATGTTTTAGGTAAAATTGTTTTTTCGCAAAAAAATAACGAGCCTAAAATGGATCTCAATTTAAATTTAGCTTCCGGAGCGTATTATTTGAGAATTTCTACTGGCAAAAAACTGGGCGTTAAAAAGTTTATCGTCAAATAACAACATTATTTTCTTTTTGTTCATTTTCACAATCTATCTAAATTTTTAGTTTTTGGTTTTATATCGATAAACCATCTATTTTTACCTATAAATCAGTTATTTAAAAATCCCTTATTTAGAATGATTATAAATTACAGATATCGTTAAAAAAAATTAAAAATTCCCGCGTTAGTTCTCAATCTTCTGTTAATTTTGCCAACGTTTATGTGTCATTAATTTGTCATTGTAACAACAAAATAAGTTTAAAATTTCTCATTTTTATATGAAAAACCACATATCTCAGGTATCAGTAAAAACCTTGCTAGCAGTAGTTTTCACGGTTTTTGCTCTCTCTTCAAAGATCTACGCCCAAGACGGAGAAAAATTATTTAAACAAAATTGCGCAGTTTGTCACGCCTCGCACACCGACCAAAAGTTAACAGGTCCGGGTCTTAAGGGCGTGTTTGACCGTGTGCCTAAAGGCGACTGGATCAATAAATGGATCCTTAACTCTGAGAAGATGATCAAATCGGGCGATGCTTACGCAAACAAAATTTTTAATGAAAACGGAAAAGCTGCTATGACTGTGTTTGAAGGCCAGTTAAACGATAAAGATGTGGCTTCTATTTTAGATTTCATTAAAGGACCTCCTCCAAAGGGAAGTGTTGTTGTTCAAGGTCCTCCAACAGATGGTGGAGAACCGACAGAAGGAAACGGTGGAATTGAGCCACTTTATTTGATCTTAGGCGCTATTGTTATTTTAGCAATTTTAATTGGTTCATTACGCAGTGTTAGAGCTTCGATGCAAAACGCCAGCAACCGTGCTGAAGGTAAACCTGAAAATCCAGATAGAACTTTTGGACAGGAAGTAAAACACTGGATGGGAAGTAACCGCCGTTTAGTTGGTGTATTTGGAATTATTATTGCTTTTGCAGGAATGAAAAGCTGCTGGGAAGCGTGTTACGATATTGGCGTGTATTACAATTGGGAAACACAAAAAGGTTACAAACCTGAACAGCCAATTAAATTCTCTCACAAATTACATGCAGGCGATAATGAGATAGCTTGTCAATATTGCCACAGCTCAGTTGAAAAATCACGTCACGCGGGCATTCCAACAGTAAACATTTGTATGAATTGCCATAAAGGCATTCAAAGCGGTCCCGTTTACAAAGACAAAGAAATTGCAAAAATTTACGAAGCTGCAGGTTTTGATCCTAAAAAAGGAACTTACGATAACAGCAAACAAAATCCTTTACAATGGATCAAAGTTAACAACTTACCTGATCACGTTTATTTTAATCACTCACAACACGTTGTTGTAGGTAAAATTGACTGTGCTACTTGTCATGGTAATGTAAAAGAAATGACTGTTGCAGAACAAAAATCACCTTTAACAATGAAATGGTGTATTGAGTGCCACCGTAAAACAGAAGTAGCAATGGCTGGAAATGCATACTACGACCGTTTACACAAAGCATTAAAAGAAAAATACGCTGGTCAGTACGACGTTAAATTTACCGTTGATAAGATCGGTGGTTTAGAGTGTGCTAAATGTCACTATTAATATTAAGTTAATAAGAATTTATATAACTAATGTCTATGTCAAAAAAATACTGGAAAGGTCTACCTGAACTACATAATAGTCCGGAGTTTCAAGAGCAACAAAAAAATGAGTTTGCTACTCCTCTTCCTATGGATGAGTTTTTGGGTAGTGATGAAGCTGAAAAAGAAGGCACATCCCGCCGTGATTTTTTAAAGGTAATGGGATTTTCAACAGCGGCAGTTGCTTTAGCAGCTTGCGAAACGCCTGTTATGAAATCTATTCCTTACGTTGTAAAACCCGAAGAGGTTACACCTGGTGTTGCTAACTTTTATGCTACTACATTTTATGATGGGCATGATTACGCAGCAATACTTGTAAAAACACGTGAAGGCCGTCCTATTAAAATTGAAGGAAACGATCTTGGCGGTATTACACACAGTGGTACTAACGCGCGTGTTCAGGCATCTGTATTAGGTATGTATGATGGCGCTCGTTTACGCGGCCCTATCGTTAAAGGTAAAGATGCAAGCTGGAAAGTGGCAGATGATGCAGCAGCAGCGGCTATGACGGGTGCTACTATCCGTATCTTAACTTCTACAATTATTAGTCCATCAACAAAAGCAGTTATTGCTGAGTTTATGGAGAAGCATCCAAACACAAAACATGTTACTTACGATGCTATTTCTTATAACGCTTTAACCAAAGCAAACAAAAATGTTTTTGGTAAATCTGTAGTTTCTTCTTACGATTTTAGTGATGCAAAAATTGTTGTAGGTATTGCCTGCGATTTTTTAGGTAACTGGATCTCGGGTGAAGAATTCTCAAAACAATATGCTAAAAACCGTAAGGTTTCTAAAGCAAATCCGGAAATGAGCCAACATTTCCATTTCGAAAGCAACATGTCGTTAACCGGTGCTAATGCCGATTACCGTTATATGGTTAAGCCAAGCGAATTAGGAAAAGTAACTGTTGCTTTATTTAATGAAATTGCTCATGCTACTTCAAATGCAAAAGTTTTAGGTGACGGGAAGATCTCAAGCCCTGAAGCTGCCGCAGCAATTAAAAAAGTTGCAGACAAATTAATTGCACACAAAGGAAAATCATTAGTTGTATCTGGTGTTAATGATGAAGGTGTTCAAACCTTAATTAACGGTATCAACAAAATGCTTGACAACTATGGTAAAACTGTAGACGTTGAAAATTATTTAAACTTAAAACAAAGTGATGATAAAGAATTTGCTGAATTGGTTGCTGATATGGCAAACGGTAAAGTAAATGTTTTATTGACTTATAACTGTAACCCGGTTTATACTGCACCTGCATCTTTAAAATTTGCAGCAGCATACGCTAAGGTTACTACAAAAATTTCATTTGCAAATGTATTGGATGAAACTGCAATGGTTTCTGATATCGTAGTTCCTGATAATCATTATTTAGAATCATGGGGCGATGCTAATCCAAAACGTGGCATGTTCACATTACAACAACCTACTATCAATCCAATTTTCGCGGCACCTCGTCATGAAGGTACGCGTCAGTTCCAGGATACAATTTTAAAATGGTCTGGTGTTAAAACAAATTATTTAACTTACTTACAAGGTTTTTGGAATAACCGTGTATTCCCTAATCAAGGTAAACATTCAGATTTCCCAACATTTTGGGCTAATGCGTTACATGATGGGGCAGTAAAAACTTACGTTCAAAAAGAAATTACAGTTGCGCCTTTAGCAAAAAATGACTCTACAGGAATTGCTATGACCGGCGTTGCCACAATGGCGGCGAACGATACAGTTGGTGTAGCAGAAAAAATCGCTCCTAAAATGGAAGCGGTTACTACACCTATTGTTTCTGAAACTCTTCCAACTCCTGATTATAACAAAGCTGCTACAATGGCAACTTCAGTTAAAGGTGGAGGTATTGAATTATTCGTTTACGAAAAAATTGGAATGGGTAATGGTAATTATACTAATAACCCATGGTTAATGGAATTGCCTGATCCTATCTCTAAAGTTACCTGGGATAATTACATTACAATGAGTCCTATTGATGTAAAAGCAATGGGCTTAAACGAAATGTTACGCCAGGATATTGATGGATCTGTTGTAGAGTTAACTGTAAATGGTATTACTGTAAAAGTTCCTGTTTACCCTCAACCGGGCCAGGCTGTTGGAACTATTGGTCTTGCTGTTGGTTATGGCCGTACTGCTGGAACTTTAAAAGTTGCAAACGGAGTAGGTGTTAACGCCTTCCAATTCCTAACGATGACCAATGATACAATTCAATCAATGGTTGCAAACGTATCTATTAAAGACACGAAAGAATCTCACCGCTTTGCTGCAACACAAATTCAACACACCATTATGGGCCGTGAAGAATTTTTATTACGCGAAGTTTCATTAAAAGAATTTAAAGAGAACGATAAAGAATACTGGAATCCTGCAACTGAACTTCCTGTTCATGGTGGCGGTAAAAAACATGTAAACGATATCGATCTTTGGAATGCTTTCCCACGTCCTGGTCACAAATGGGGAATGAGCATTGATATGAATTTATGTTTTGGTTGCGGCGCTTGCGTTGTAGCTTGTACTTCAGAAAACAACGTTGCTGTTGTTGGTAAAGTAGAAGTAAGCAAAACCCGTGATATGCACTGGTTGCGTATTGATCGTTACTATAGTTCTGATATGACTCTTGAAAAAGGTGCTGAAGAACATTTAGGATCAAAACAAACTTATATTGAAATGGAAAATCCTTCGTCTAACCCGCAGGTAACTTTCCAGCCAATGATGTGTCAACATTGTAATCACGCACCTTGCGAAACTGTTTGTCCGGTATTAGCTACCAGTCACAGTACTGAAGGTTTAAACATGATGACTTATAACCGTTGTATCGGTACGCGTTACTGCGCTAACAACTGTCCTTTTAAAGTACGTCGTTTTAACTGGTTCAACTATAATGGTAATACTGATTTTGCGGATGTTAACCCTGCACAACAGGAATTAGGCCGTATGGTTTTAAATCCTGATGTAGTTGTTCGTAGCCGTGGTGTAATGGAAAAATGCTCAATGTGTCAGCAAAAATTACAAGCTGGTAAATTAGAAGCGAAAAAATTAGGCCAACCAATTAAAGATGGTGCTGTTAAAACGGCTTGTCAATCTGCTTGTTCAACTGATGCAATTATTTTTGGAGATCTTAATGATTCGGAATCATGGGTATCTAAAGAAAGAGCAGACGAAAGAACTTTCTTCTTATTAGAAGATGTAGGTGTAAAACCAACAACTTCTTACAAAGTAAAAGTTAGAAATCAGGATGAAAAAATTATTCGTACAGTAAAACATGCTTCTGCAAAACATGAAGAGAAACATGATGCTCACAGCGAAGAAAAACATTCATAATATTTAGTATTAGTATAAAAAAATTAAAAATAAAGTATGCACGCAGAATCAGAAATTAGGATACCGTTAATACTTGGCGATAAAAGTTACCGCCAGATTACTGATGATATTATTGCGCCCATTGAAGGTAAAGCAGCTAAAGGCTGGTACACCCTTATCACACTTTGCGCCTTATCTTTCCTTTGGGGAATAGGTTGTTTAGCTTACACCATTGGTGTTGGTATTGGTGCCTGGGGATCTAACAATGGAGTAGATTGGGCTTGGGATATTACTAACTTCGTATGGTGGATCGGTATTGGTCACGCTGGTACTTTGATCTCTGCAGTATTATTATTGTTCCGTCAAAAATGGCGTATGGCAATTAACCGTTCTGCAGAAGCGATGACGATCTTTGCGGTACTTTGTGCGGCTATCTTCGTATTGTTACACACTGGTCGCCCATGGTTAGATTATATGTTATTCCCATTACCAAATCAATTTGGTTCTTTATGGCCTAACTTTAACTCACCATTATTATGGGATGTATTTGCGGTATCAACTTATGCAACTGTATCTATTGTTTTCTGGTACATTGGTTTAATTCCTGATTTTGGTATGATCCGCGATCGCGTTATCAAACCTTGGCAAAAGAAAATGTACGGTGTTTTATCATTCGGTTGGGGCGGAAGCGCTCGTCACTGGAGCCGTTTTGAAGAAGTTTCTTTAGTACTTGCAGGTTTATCAACTCCACTTGTATTCTCGGTACACTCCATTGTATCTTTTGACTTTGCTACTTCGGTAGTTCCGGGATGGCACACCACCATCTTCCCTCCATACTTCGTATCGGGTGCGGTATTCTCAGGTTTTGCGATGGTATTAACGTTAATGTTAGTAGTTCGTAAAATTTACAAATTAGAAGCCTATGTTACCATTAAACACATCGAGTACATGAACATTGTAATTATTGTTACAGGTTCAATTGTAGGTGTTGCTTATTTAACTGAGTTATTCGTAGCATGGTATTCTGGAGTAGAGTGGGAACAATACGCATTCTTAAATCGTGCAACTGGTCCAATGGCCTGGAGTTACTGGATCATGATGTCATGTAACGTATTTTCTCCTCAATTATTCTGGGTAAAAAAATGGCGTACAAGCATTTGGTTCACATTCGTAATTTCAATTGTGATCAATATCGGTATGTGGTTTGAGCGTTTTGTAATTATCGTTCCAACATTATGCCGTACGTATTTACCATCTACATGGAATACTTACACACCTTCATTTATTGATATTGGAATTTTTGTTGGAACAATTGGAATGTTTGGAACTTTCTTCTTATTGTTCTCTCGTTTCTTCCCGGTTATTGCACAGGCAGAATTAAAAACAATTTTAAAATCGTCTGGCCAATCTCAAAAAGAAGCAGCTAAACATATTACTCATCACTAATCAATTGAACTAAACAATATGGCAAATAAACATATAATCCACGGTGTATTTGGCGATGAAGTGCCACTACTGGAAGCTTGTAAAAAGTTAAGAACTGCCGGTATCCGTATTAAAGAAGTTTATACACCAATGCCTATTCACGGTATTGATAGTATAATTGGTGTTCCAAGAACACGTATTGCAATTTGCGCTTTTATTTATGGTATTACCGGAACATCTTTAGCTACATTAATGATGTGGTATATGATGGTGCACGATTGGCCACAGGATATTGGTGGTAAACCAAGTTTTGCTTATTACATGGCTATTCCTGCATTTATTCCAATTACGTTTGAAGCAACAGTTTTTTGTGCGGCTCACGGTATGGCATTAACTTATTTTTTACGTTGCTGGTTAATTCCGGGTGCTAAAGCAAAAAATCCTGACCCAAGAACAACTGACGATAAATTCTTAATTTATTTAGAGTTAAATGATGAGCAAGCCCAAAAAGCTGAAGAGATCATGAAAGCAAACGGTGCTGAAGAAGTAAATCACAAAGGCACTTTTGTTGTTGAACCAAAATATGTATTAGAAGAAACACATTAATAGTATGAAAAAACATTATACAACCATAAAATTTGTTTTTGCTTCAGCCCTTACAGGCTTGGTAATGATGGGTTTTACATCTTGTGGTAAAAGAGATCAAAACAGTCCCGGCATTGAATTTATGCCTGATATGTATCGTTCTCCATCATTAGAATATTATCAAACGCATACTGTTGACGGTGTTACGCTAGATAACGCTATGTTGCCTGTAGCTGGAACTGTTGCACGTGGTTATTTACCATATGCTTATGCTAACACAACTGAAGGTTACGAGCAGGCAGGTTTAAATTTACATAACCCATACGGAAGTCAACGCGAAGCGTTTGAAAAAGATGGTGAAGTATTATACGGTAAATTTTGTGTGCATTGCCACGGCGCTACTGGTGCTGGTGATGGAAAAGTTGGTGGTAAATTACCTGGTCCGCCTCCCGCATATGCCGGCGCTTTGAAAAATTTACCCGAAGGAAAAATTTTCCATACAATTACTTATGGTAAAGGTTCTATGGGTTCGCACTCAAGCCAACTAACACAATTAGAGCGTTGGAAATTGGTTTTTTATGTACAAAAATTACAAGGGCCTAAGGAAGCTGCAACTGATAGCACTAAAGCTGCTGTTACTGCAACTGTTACACCTGCACATCACTAATATTAATTAAGATTTAAGAGAGACTATGAATACCGAAAAATTAAATTTTACAGTACCGCCAAAAGCAAAAATGTTCTCATTTGTTTTAATGGCGTTAGGTTTATTATCAATCATACTAATGTTTGTGTTTGATAAAGAAGACGAGGCAGATCATTACCACGCCGGTACCCGTGCATGGAGCAATTTGTTTGCCGGGTCATTCTTTTTTATGGCTTTATCTTTAGCTGCTGCATTCTTTTTAGGATTGCAATATGCTGCAGAAGCAGGATGGTCAACAACCGTTAAACGTATTATTGAAGCAGTAATGATGTACTTACCTTACGGTTTAAGTTTAATGTTATTGTTATTTATTCTTGGTCAGTTACATATTCACCACATCTATCATTGGATGGCGGATGGTATTGCAACTCCTGGTCACGCAAATTATGATGAGGTTATTGCCAACAAGATCGGTTACTTTGGCTGGTTCTGGTGGTTAAGAACAATTCTTTATATGGCAGGCTGGTATTGGTTTACAATGAAGCTTCGTAATAACTCTTTAGAAGCTGATAAATTAGATATTGATATCAATAACTCTTACCACTGGAAAAATATTAAGTTAGGTGCTTGGTTCATGGTATTATTTGCCGTTACTTCTTCTACATCATCATGGGATTGGTTAATGAGCATCGACACACACTGGTTCTCTACATTATTTGGATGGTATATCTTCTCAGGTATGTGGATCAGCGCTTTAGTTGCTATTACAGTTTTAGTTATCTGGTTAAAAAAATTAGGGTATTTAGAATTCGTTACTGAAAGTACAATTCATGATTTAGGTAAATGGATGTTCGCGATCTCTTTCTTATGGACATACTTATACTTCTCTCAATTTATGTTGATCTGGTATGCAGATATTCCTGAAGAGGTAATTTATTTCCAAACACGTTGGGAAAGCTTTAAAGGTTTAATGTGGACTGTTTTCTTTGTAAACTTTGCATTCCCGATGATCATGTTAATGAGCCGCGATAGCAAACGTAATTTCTTCTTCCTGATGTTTGTTGGTACAATTATTTTTATTGGTCACTATATGGATGTGATCATGATCGTAATGCCGGGAACCGTTGGTCACCACTGGCACGGTTTAAGCTGGATGGAGTTTGGTAACTTCTTTTTCTTCTTGGGCTTATTTATTTATGTTGTTTTAAATGCACTTGCAAAAGCACCGTTAATGGTAAAAAATCACCCTTTCTTAAACGAAAGCTTACACCATTCAACCTAATTGCATATTGCATTTTTAGTAAAGAAAAAATAGAATTAAAAATATAAAAATTAAATAAAATGAATTTTTTAGTACTGTTAGCCATCGTTTTATTAGTAATTGCGGGACACCAATTATTAAGAGTCATTGAGTTAAGCCGCGGCTTAAAAAAGACAAAAGAATGGCAAATTACCGAAACCGATAATAACATGATGGGAAAAGCTATGCTTACTTTCATGATCTTTTTCTTTTTGTTTTTCTTCTGGCAGGTAAACCGCTGGATGGATCGTTCATTACCTCCTTCTGCTTCTGAGCATGGTGTTAAGATCGATATGCTTTGGGATTACAATATGTATTTAATTACTGTGGTATTTATTATTACAAACTTCTTTTTATTCTGGTTTGCTTATAAATACCGTGGTTTAAAAACTACAAAAGCTTCTTTCATTACACATAACAATAAATTAGAAATGGCCTGGACCATTATCCCTGCTGTTGTATTAGCATTCATCATTATTTTCGGTCTAAAGTTTTGGAACGAGATCATGGAAGATGCTAAAGATCCTAACCGTGTTGTAGTTGAATTATACGCAAAACAATTTGACTGGAGTGCCCGTTACGCAGGTAAAGACGGTAAATTAGGCGAAACAGATTACCGTCAGATCGATGGATCTAATGCAATGGGCATGGATACAACTGATGCTGCAGGCTTTGATGATATTGCAAATATTAAGAATGAATTCCACATCCCTGTTAATCGTGAGATCGAATTGGTAATGCGTAGTCGTGATGTAATTCACTCTGCATATTTACCTCACTTCCGTGCGCAAATGAATTGTGTACCGGGTATGATCACCACATTTAAATTCAAACCTACAAAAACTACTGTCGAGATGAAAAACGATCCGTATGTAGTTAAAATGATGGCAGGTATCAATGCACAACGTGCTAAATTCGGAAAAGATCCTGTTGAGTTTGATTACCTTTTATTATGTAACAAAATTTGTGGTGCATCTCACTACAATATGCAAATGAATGTTATTGTTGATACTGAAGCAGATTATAATGCCTGGATGGCAAAACAAAAAGTATTTAAATCAGCTGTTGCTGCAAAATAATAATTAAAAAATATTCTAAATAAAATAAAGATGGCTACCGTAAAAAATTCAGAATTAGAAAAAGAGCATTTGGCTCATCACGATCATGTGCATGATCACGATGATCATGAAGAAAGTTTTGTGAGCAAATACGTTTTCAGTATGGATCACAAAATGATCTCGCGTCAGTTTTTAATTACTGCCATTGTAATGGCTGTAATTGCAATGACGATGTCTGTTATCTTTCGTATGCAATTAGCATGGCCTGGTGAAAAATTTGGTTTCATCAATGCAATGTTAGGTGATAAATGGGGTAAAGATGGAATTCTTGATCCAAACATGTACTTAGCGCTTGTTACTATCCATGGTACCATCATGGTGTTCTTTGTATTAACAGGTGGTTTAAGTGGAACGTTCGCTAACCTTTTAATTCCTTACCAGGTTGGTGCACGTGATATGGCATCCGGATTCTTAAACATGCTTTCATACTGGTTCTTCTTTGCATCAAGTGTTATCATGACTGCTTCTTTATTTATTGATGACGGCCCTGCTTCTGCCGGTTGGACAATTTATCCTCCTTTATCTGCATTACCTGAAGCTATTCCCGGCTCTAAATTAGGGATGACACTTTGGTTATTCTCTATGACTTTATTCGTTGTATCTTCATTATTAGGCGGTATCAATTACGTAGTAACTGTACTTAATTTACGTACCAAAGGAATGAAAATGACAAGAATGCCATTAACTGTTTGGGCGTTTTTGATCACTGCAATTTTAGGTGTATTATCTTTCCCTGTTTTAGTTTCTTGCGTTGTATTATTACTTTGCGATAGAAGCTTAGGAACATCTTTCTATTTATCTGACATCTACATTGGTGGACGCCCTTTAGATAACGTAGGTGGAAGCCCTGTATTATTTGAACACTTATTCTGGTTCTTAGGTCACCCTGAGGTATATATCGTATTATTACCGGCTTTAGGTATTACATCAGAAGTTATTGCAACAAGCTCACGTAAACCGATTTTTGGTTACCGTGCCATGATCGGCTCCATGTTAGCGATCGGTTTCTTATCATTTATCGTATGGGGTCACCATATGTTTATGACAGGTATGAATCCTTTCTTAGGATCTGTATTCGTATTTACAACTTTATTAATTGCAATTCCATCTGCAGTAAAAGCGTTTAACTATATCACAACAATGTGGAAAGGTAATATCCAATTCACACCTGCAATGTTATTCTCTATTGGATTGGTTTCTTCATTTATCACCGGTGGTGTTACAGGTATTATCCTTGCAGATTCTACTTTAGATATCAACGTACACGATACTTACTTCGTGGTTGCTCACTTCCATATTGTAATGGGTTTAAGTGCCATCTTCGGTATGTTTGCCGGTGTTTACCACTGGTTTCCGAAAATGTTCTTACGCATGATGAACAAAAAATTAGGTTATGTTCACTTTTGGATCACTTTAACAATGGCTTACGGCGTATTCTTCCCAATGCACTTTTTAGGATTGGCCGGCGTACCTCGTCGTTACTATACAAACTCTAACTTCCCAATGTTCGATAACTTAGTTGATATTAACGAAATTGTTACTATCTGCGCTATTATTGGTGCATTAGGACAAGGGGTTTTCTTATTCAACTTCTTCTACAGTATTTTCCGCGGCGAGAAAGCTCCTCAAAACCCTTGGAATTCAAATACATTAGAGTGGACAACTCCAATGGCTAATATCCATGGTAACTGGCCAGGTGCTTTACCTGTAGTTCACCGTTGGGCTTATGATTATTCTAAACCAGGAAAAGAAAAAGATTTCGTTGTTCAAACTGTTCCCCTCGAAGAAGGAGAGCAAGACGGAGACAGTCACTAATAATTTTAAAAAACCCCGAATTTTATTCGGGGTTTTTTTGTTTTAAATCAACATTAAGAGATCGTAATTTTGCGTGAGCAATAGACCCGCTTCTCAGGATTTGTCCTCGCTCCTCAGGATTTGTAATCCTGAGGAATAATTTCAAAACCAAATCAATTTGCAAGAAAACTAACATGCTTTATTAAACGTATATAAAGAAACATCTATTTTGAAGCTAAAACTCTTTTTATATTTTCTTGGACTAAGCTCTGTTTTTTTTTCTCAAACAGATTCATCACTCATAAAAATAAAACAGGAAAACTATATTAAATTTAATTACGAGAATGATTTTTTTAGCGCTACCGATCGTTATTATACACAAGGGATACAGTTAAGCTTTATTCATCCTATAGTGCGTTATTCGCCATTTACAAAAGTATTATTAAAATTAAAAGATGCCGTAAACTATTATGGTATTCATGCGCTGCAGGATTGCTTTACACCAAAAAGCATTCGTATAGATACTATTATGTTTGGTGAACGGCCTTATACCGGAACGATTTTTATTTCACATTCTTTAAATTCTTTAAAGAAAGAAAAAAAATTACTTCTTCAAACGCAACTCGATATTGGTGGAATAGGTAAGTGCGCGCGTTGCGAAGATGAACAAAAAGCAATTCATAAAGGATTAGATAATATTCGCCCATTAAGTTGGGAATATCAATTGGCAAACGATCTTGTAATTAATTATCGTGTCAAATTAGAGAAAGGAATTATTTACAAAAGGAATTTTGAATTGATGGTGAACGCAAATTCACGACTTGGCACTTTGTATACAGACCTTGGTACAGGCTTAAATGCGCGTATTGGTTTCTTCGATCCATATTTTAATAATTTAGGTTTATCAAAACAACCTTCAAGCAGAAAATTTAAAATTTATGGCGTTATAAAAACCAACGCAAAATTAGTGGGATATAATGCAACACTGCAAGGCGGAATATTCTCTAAAGATATTTACGTAATAGATGGCGACAATGTAGAACGTTTTGTTTTTACCGGCACCGGAGAAATTGTTGTAGCTTTTAAACGTTTTAGTATAACCTATTCAAGAACCTACATTACACAAGAGTATCATACAGGGGTAGATCACAGTTGGGGCGGAATTTATTTTACTGCAGCTTTTTAAATTGCGCGCGGAAAATTTCTTAGTGAAGCTTTGTGCTCTTAGTGCCTTAGTGGTTTAAATCTTTATGAATCCGCATCTTAAAGCATGTAACACCATCAACCTTTATTTTTTGGGCGTGCCCTTTCAGGCCGGGCTTCTACGGGGTGAGCTTCGCTCCCGTGCTTCGCACCAGGCCCTCCGTATCCCTCACGCGTACGCACTAGTAGTTCTGAAATTTGTTTATTAGAAAATAGAGAATTATACAAATCAAAAATTTATAACCTTATTTATTTAATTTGTGGATTAGTGTAATTCGTGGCCAAAAAAATACAGGATGTTATCTGTAAAATTCAACGATCGTTTGATTATCTGAAGTAATTGTAAATTTTTTCTCTACCGTATAAATACTTCCTTTCAGCGCTTTCGCTCTCCACGTAGTAACGTAATTGCCAGGTTGTAAATGATACGTTTGCAATGTTTGTGTACTTAAATTGCAAACCCATTCCAGTTTATTATTACGGTTCACTAAAATGCAGCCATCACCGGCTTCCAGGCATTTTATCTGCAGTACACCTGCATTTGGAATATCAATGGTTTTTGTTTTTGATTGCTCAATAACATTGTCGTTCATATAAATACGCGGCAAGGTTAATATTTCAATATCGTATTTGCCTGTAATATATTTTTCGGTTGCGTTTAATATCTGCACATTGATCGTTTGCATATCATTTGCTTTCCTTACAACACATTTTACACGTTCATTAAAATTGTAAACGCCATTCGGTCTGTTAATAGTTAAAAAGCCTTGCGGCGCGTCTATTGGAATAATGGTGTGTTTGCCCTGAACAAGTTTTACTTCTTTACTTTCTGTTTGAGGAATAGTATGTGCAATAACTTTATAGGTTGGAAAATCATCAATGTATAAGGTATCGGGATTATTCTGATAATTTAAAGTATGAATGTAATTGTATTTGTATTCTTTTTTAGCAACATCGTAAAATGTAAGGTTGACGTTGGTTTCAGAGGGAAACGATTTAGAATCCAATAAATTTACCTGTGATGATGTTTTATTTAATTTTTGTTGCTGAATAATATTAGTGATATTATTAAAAGTGGTTTGATCATCGTAATCATAAAATGTACCTACGCATTCAAACGTTTTTATTTGCTCGGGCGTTAAGCCAATACCAATAATAAATGGTTTAAAAATAATTCCTTTTTCCATTAATTTTTGGCGCGCATTACAGGGGTCTCCGCCACATTCTTCAATTCCATCGGTAATAAGTATTACTACATTGTTTGTTTTATTATCCTTAAAATCGTTGGCCGATTCGGTTAACGAATGCTCTATAGGTGTTATACCTGTTGGGCTTGCAGCTTTTACTTTTTCTTTTATTAAAGCAATATTATTTATTCCAAAGGGTACAATAAGCTTACTGTCTTTGCAATCTCCCGGAGGATATTTTACAGTATGCCCATACATTCGTAAAGCAAATTGTAAGGTTTTATCTTTGCTTAAGCTATCAATGAATTTAAAGAATAAATTTTTTGCGCCATCCATACGCGTAGTGTTTTCGTGTTTGGCGATCATACTTTTACTGGCATCAAAAACAAATAAAATGCGTGTAAATTTAACTGCCGGCTTTTTTTGCGCCCAAGTCAAAAAAGAAAGAGAAATAAAAAGTATAAAGAAAATGTGTTTCATTAATAATATAATCAACTGCTAAATTATTTACTACTTACTATAATAACGCGTTTAATTAAAAAAGATATAAAGTATCTGCTCTTGAAAACTCAGGCATTAAAGATTGATTTTCAGTGCTTTATATAAAGCAAGGTTTGAACGTTAAATACACTCCAAAACCTGACTTGTTCAGATTTAAATCTTAAATTAGATTTCATTTAAAAAAAACATAAACATGGGATTATTTGATAAAATTAAAAACCTTGCCAACCAGGTTACTGGTGGTGGCGCAAAAGTTAATATTACTGTTGAAGGTACAAGTATTAAAGATAAAATAAAGGTGAATGTTACTGCTGTTGTAAAAGAAGCACCTTTACCAATCGAGAAAGTATACCTGTATGTAAAAAGCGTAGAAAAAATTAATATCTCGCGCGATCGCTTACCGGGTGGAACAGATAAAAATCCTCAAAATGTAAATCTTGATCATGATGTTTTTAACCAACAAGAATTTGTTGTAAGCCAGGCACAAACTTTAGATGGTGGCAAAACTTATAACTGGACCTACGAATTAACTTTACCATCAAATGCTACACCATCTTACACTGGTAAATATGCAAATCACGAATGGCAATTTTATGTTGGTCTTGATGCAAAAGGAAACGATCCGGATTCGGGTTGGGTAACTGCAAATTTAAAATAAACTGATCCCTCTCATTCATAAAAAAACTCCGGAAATTTTTCGGAGTTTTTTTATTCAAATAACATAACGGTGCCTTTTTGTTCTTTATACTCACCGCGCGAATTTTTATAGCTTATTAAATACACGTATACATCATTCGTACCATTAGCGCCATCCCAGCCTATGGTATCATCATGTGTTTCAAAAACCTTAGCGCCCCAGCGGTTAAATACTGTAACGGTGTATTCCTGCTTGTCAACAAAATGTGTTACAGGTAACCATATTTTATTTTTTCCTTTTGGTGCAAATGCAGTTGGTACATATATTTTTCCTTCCATGTAAACCGAAACTGTATTTGATTTACTGGTTTCTAAGAACCCATATGGATTGCCAATGCCTTCTACAGCTTCAATTAAATATTCTATTTTAGCCCCACTCGACGCTTCGTTCTCTAAATTATCTAAATAGTTATTTACCAGTGGCCCTGTTGATGCCACAGGCGCGCCTGATTGCACATCGTTTATAACCCTGTAAATATTATAACCACTTACAGCTCCGGCAAAACCAGAATAAGAACTCCAATCAATGTGTTTTGTAAAAATGTTATCCTCATCTTCATTCATTTTTAATAAAATGGTTTTCGAAATATTGCTATAACTCCTCGCATTGCCACAACTATCACGCACAACTGCTTTATAATAATAACTCATAGCGCCCGATGTTATTTTGTCATCAATACACGAATAATGTGGCCCACCACTGAAGGGAATAAAAGTAACAGCGTCAAAATTAATTCCGTCTTCAGAACGGTAAACATCAATACCCTGGCTTGTTTTAGAAGTGTCTATATACAGGCTTATTTCAGCAGTATTCTTATCTATGATGCTTGCTTTTTTCATGTAAACAAAACTGGCTGCACTTACCTGTTTTGAAAAAAAGCAAACACGGTTAGAAGAAGCGGTAATGTTTTGAGGCACATTTACAGCACGTACAAAATAACAAACTGTTTTATTTGTGGATACATTTTCGTGTGTAAAATTTGTACTGGTAGTTGAACCGATTTTTAGATACGGACTACCATTAACCGACGCATAAATTCTATATTCTAAAAGTCCTTTTGGAATGTTTACATAAGCATTCCATGATAAATTGGTTTTATAACCACACATATCATAATCTGCTTTTAAGAGCATTGTAGTTGGTTGTGTGTTGAACGTGCCCGGATTGTTACAACAATCTACTGCGTATACATAAAGTAGTACCGGATTAAAATCCGCCTCTGTAGTAGTAAATGTATAAATGGTATTATTTAAACCAACAACACTATCAATGGGTGTATTAATACCGCCAATATTTTTTACAATAATATATTTACAAATATCCGGGTCTCTTGGTATATGCCAGGATAATACAGTATTGCCGTTTGGTAAAACACTTATTGAATCTACAAATGGCTGATTCGGATTTTTATTATCTGTAAAAACTCCCCCTTGTATATTAGAGGAAGAAGTACAGCCGCTATTATCCGTTAAGGTTATTTGATAATTTAAACTTGCCTGGCAAACACTTATCGTATCAGCATAATTTGTTGCGCTTGTGATTGTAAAAGTGCTCCAGGTTAAAGCAGGATATTCTCTAAGTATGGTATAAGCTGCTCCTGATGTTGGAAGCGCAGGTTGATGAATATTATTGTAAAGTATTTTTACATCGGGCGCTCCTGCACTATTGATCAGGTTTAAAAAAATTGTTTTTAAAGTATCCGATGGTGCAGATGATGAACTACCGCCGGTATTAAATTTAGTTATGATATAATAGTATTTTTTACCAATATTTGCATTAGCACCAACATGCGTAAATGTTAATGTATTAATAGCATTAACTGTTCCTACAATACTAAACGATCCTGCAGCAGCAGTTGGTGAATAATAAATATCATACGCATTAAATAAAGCTCCGGGGTCTGCAGGTTGTAACCAGGTTAGCGTAACATCTCCATTTTGCAATACCTGTAAGCAACGCAAGTCGGGTGCACCAACCTGCGAAAAAAGCGTGAAACAATAAAAATTAAGTATTAAAAAAATAGTTCTCAAGTAAGTAATTTAACGTTTAAATATATAATTTATTGCAATTTTAAAGCCATAAATTCACTTTAGTTTTAAGGGATAATTGCCTTAAAACCAATACGAAATTACTGGCATAATAGTTGGAGATTTTATAGAGATAATTACAGCGTTTGCTGTTTAAATCTTTATGTTAAATATACGTGAAAAAGGCATATTTCTGTTAAAAATAACGTTTTTTTCACTATTATTGTAAATCATTAGTTGAAAAGGTCTGTTTTCATATTTTTCTTGTTATGTGGAATTTTAATTTCAAGTGACTTTATGGCTCAAAGTGGCGGACGTCGCCGTGAGCATAAAAATCAAAGAAGAGCAAGTCATAGCATGTTTAAGGGCAAAAGCCGGGGTCATGCTGATAATTTTGCAAAAGGCGGAAAGCGTTCGGGTAAGAAGAACTACGCCTGGTCCATGCGCCATACTCGTCCCGGATCATACAGCAGCAGGGATTCAAGAACATTATTCTCAAGATACCGTACCAAAGGAAAGGTACAAAGACACAATATTTTGGCCAAACAAAACTCCGACAGAGCCCGAAAAAGAGTTAGAGGAAACAAAGTATTTCACCGTAAAAAGTTTTTTTAATCCCGATAAACCGTCGGGATTTTTTATTTTTACACTTTATTAATTATGAACGTTTTAATTTTAGGATCAGGTGGGCGGGAACATGCATTTGCATGGAAAATCGCCCAAAGCAAACAATTACAAAATTTATACATTGCACCGGGTAATGCCGGCACTGCTAACTGCGGTACCAATGTAAATATTGGTGTTAACGATTTTGATGCCATTAAAAATCTTGTGTGGGAAAAAGATATTAACCTGGTTTTGGTTGGGCCCGAAGATCCTTTGGTTAAAGGTATTCACGATTATTTTTTAAATGATGAGGTTTTAAAAGATATTCCTGTTATCGGTCCAAAAAAAGATGGCGCACAGCTGGAAGGAAGCAAAGATTTTAGCAAACAGTTTATGATCAGGCATGGTGTGCCAACTGCGCGTTACGCCACTTTTACAAAAGATAATTTAAAAGCAGGCTACGATTTTTTAGAGACCTTAAAGCCACCATTTGTTCTTAAGGCCGATGGATTGGCCGCTGGTAAAGGCGTTTTAATTATTGATGATATTACCGAAGCTAAAGAAGAATTAAAGAAAATGTTAGTGGATGCTAAATTTGGCGCAGCCAGCGAGCGTGTTGTAATTGAAGAGTTTTTAAAAGGAATAGAGCTTTCTGTTTTTGTTTTAACAGATGGAAAATCCTATAAGATATTACCTGCTGCTAAAGATTACAAACGTATTGGCGAAGGCGATACCGGTTTAAACACAGGTGGGATGGGCGCTGTAAGCCCTGTACCATTTGCAGACGAAAACTTCATTAAAAAAGTAGAAGAAAAAATAGTGATGCCAACCATTGCAGGATTAAATAAAGATGGGATAGATTACCGCGGTTTTATATTTATAGGATTAATGAATTGTGATGGAGAGCCTTCTGTTATTGAATACAATTGTCGCATGGGTGATCCGGAAACGGAAGTTGTTATTCCAAGAATTAAAAGTGATTTTATTGATCTGCTACAGGGTGTTGCCACACAAACGCTCCACGAAAAAAAATACGAGACAATTTCAGAAATTGCTGCAACAGTAGTAATGGTTAGTGGTGGCTATCCCGGCGATTTTGAAAAAGGAAAAGAAGTAGAAGGACTTGATACTCATTTTGAATCGCAGGTATTTCACTCCGGAACAAAGTTAGATGGTAAAAAAGTTTTAACCAATGGCGGCCGCGTTTTTGCCATTACCTCTTTTGGAAAAACAATTGATGAAGCAATAAATAAAAGCTTTGCAACAGCCGGTGTTATAAATTACGAAGGAAAATATTTCAGGCGCGATATTGGTAAAGATCTAAAGATATATCAATGATCTTATCACTCATAAAAAAAGAGTTATTGTTGGAGTTTCGCCAAAAATCTACAATTGGCGGCGTTGTTGTATATGTAGTTGGGACTATTTTTGTGAGTGCTTTGTGTTTTAAAGGTCATTTGGATAAACCTACATGGAATGCTTTATTCTGGATCATTACTTTATTTACTTCAGTTACCATCAGTGGAAAAAGTTTTTTAAAAGAAACCGGTGGCCAGGCGCTTTACAATTATTTACATTATTCACCAAGCCAGTTTATAATTGCAAAAACCCTTTATAATATGGTATTTATGCTGGCGTTAAGTTTTATTACCTTCTTTTTTTATGGCTTTTTTATTAAAAATGAAGTAGAGAATTTGAGCTTATTTATCCTTGTTTTAACACTTGCATCAACAGGTTTGGCTGCTATATTAAGCCTTATGAGCGCCATAGCCAGTAAGGCAAACGGTAACTTTGCCATTATGAGCATTTTAAGTTTCCCGGTATTAATGCCCCTTATTTTGGTTGTCATTCGTGTCAGTAAACAAGCTGTGGATGGTATTGAATGGGCCGGTGTAGGTTTAAATTTTATTGGCATTTTAGCAGCCCTAAATGTTTTAACCATTGCCCTTTCTTTTCTATTATTTCCGTATCTTTGGCGCGACTAATTTACTAGTTAAAAGTTATTAGTTAATAGTGACTAGCTTCAATTCTTCTCACTAATAACTATTCGCTAATAACTTCGTTAGAATATGAAAAACTGGTACAAAATACTTTCTGTAATTTTAATTTCATATACCCTTGTTTGGGGTTTATTAAATCCGGTACCGCGTTTGGATATTTTGAACGAAACAATCCGTAATGTTTATTATCATGTGCCAATTTGGTTTGCCATGCTGTTTATGATGACGGTTTCTTTAATTCAAAGTCTTCTTACACTTACAAAAAATAATTTAACTAACGATGCTAAAGCATATAACGCTGCTATAGTTGGTTTTTTCTTTAGCCTTCCGGGTTTAACAACCGGTTCTATCTGGGCAAAATATACCTGGGGCACATGGTGGACTTTTCAGGATCCAAAATTAAACGGTGTTGCCATTAGTATCTTAATTTATCTCGCTTATTTTATTTTACGCTTTTCGGTTGATGATGAAATGAAACGCGCAAGAATTTCAGCGGTGTACAATGTATTCGCTTTTGTAATGATGAATGTTTTTATAATGGTATTACCAAGATTAACAGATTCGCTACACCCCGGCAATGGCGGTAACCCTGCTTTTGCAAAGTACGATATGGATAGCAACATGCGTATGGTTTTTTATCCTGCGGTTTTAGGCTGGATATTTTTTAGCTATTGGTTATTTGATCTTAAGAACAGAATTAGTTTTATTAAAAATAAATTAAATGATTAAAAGAATTTTAAGCCTGGTGTTTTTATTATCGGTACTGTTTTCTTCAGCACAAACAACAACAGCGCCCGAAATGGCGGATACATTTCGCAGCGATGGAAAAATTTATGTTGTTATAAGCGTTATCGGAATGATATTTGTGGCCTTGGTTATTTTTTTAATTGTGCTTGAACGTAAAGTGAACAAGCTCGAAAAACAAATTAATAATAAGTAAAATGAAAAAATTACACATTGTTGGTATTATTGTTATAGCCGTTGCGATTGGTGTTATATTCGTTTCATTAAAGAACACAAGTACTTACGCCGATTTTACAGAAGCAATCTCTAATCCTGAAAGAGAATATCATATTGTTGGAAAGCTGGATAAGAACCAGCCACAAATTTATGATCCAAAAATAAATGCCGATCAATTTATGTTTACATTAATAGATAACAAAGGTATTAGCAAACAGGTTGTGCTTCATAAAAGCAAGCCTCAGGATTTTGAAAAAAGCGAACAAATTGTTTTGATAGGAAAAATAGAAGGTAATGAATTTCATGCCAACGATATTTTAATGAAATGCCCCAGTAAATACAACGATGGCAAAGCACAGGTAAACTAGTGCCTGATCTATGAACAACGTACAATATATAAGTGAAAGATTGTGGGCAGGTAACCTGGGCAACGCATTTGTTGTTCTGTCATTTGTAGGCGCACTTCTTTCTTTTTTTGCCTATTATCTTTCTTCAAAAAATAATTCTTTTATAAAGCTCGCACGCATTGCGTTTAACATTCATGGTTTTGCGGTAATTGGTATTATTGGCACCATGTTCTGGATGTTGCTCAATCATTATTTCGAATACCAATACGTGTATCAGCATAGCAATACAAGTATGGATATGAAATATATCCTCTCTTGTTTTTGGGAAGGGCAGGAAGGAAGCTTTTTACTTTGGACCTTTTGGAATATTGTTCTTGGCGTTATTTTAAAACGCCAGTTAAAAACAGGCGAATGGGAAATTCCGGTAATGACAGTGTTTGCTTTAGTGCAGGTTTTTTTAGCAAGCATGTTATTGGGTGTTTATTTATTCGATTACAAAATTGGAAGTAATCCTTTTTTATTGTTAAGAGATCATGTTGATTTTAGCAATTTACCTTTTCTTCAAAAGGCAGGAATGGTTCCTGCAAAATTAGATGGTAAAGGATTAAATCCATTATTAATGAATTACTGGATGACCATCCATCCGCCAACTTTATTTTTAGGATTTGCTTCTACCTTAGTTCCGTTTGCTTTTGCAATTGGCGCCTTATGGAACAAGAAACACACCGAATGGCAAAAAATTGCTTTACCGTGGACCTATTTCTGCATTTTAATTTTAGGTATTGGTATTTTAATGGGTGGGGCATGGGCCTACGAAGCATTAAGCTTTGGCGGCTTTTGGGCATGGGATCCCGTTGAGAATTCTTCGTTAGTGCCATGGTTGGTTATTGTTGCCGCAGGCCATACAATGATCATTAATAAAAATAAAGGTGGTTCATTATTTACAACGCATTTTTTAGCAATAGGAAGCTTTCTTCTTGTTTTGTATTCAACATTCCTAACACGCAGCGGTGTACTTGGAAATGCTTCTGTACATGCCTTTACGGATCTGGGTATGACCGGTCAATTGGTTTTATATGTGCTCACATTTATTTTCATTACAGTTATGTTATTGATCAACGATAAACTATTCAGGGTGTCGTACATCATGGCTTCTTTGTTGATCTTGTTCTTTGGTTTGCTTTACGGTTACAAGCGTGCTTTATTAATGATTTGGCTTGGTAGTTCGGGCATGATTACCTTTATTGCCTACTATAAATATTTTCCAAAAGAAAAAGACGAAGAAGAATTGTACTCGCGTGAATTTTGGATGTTCCTTGGCTCACTTGTGTTTTTATTATCGGGTTTGATCATAACTTATTTTACATCTATTCCTGTAATAAATAAATTATTCGGCACTCAATTTGCGCCGCCAAAAGTAGCCACTTATAATAACTGGATGATGCCATTCGCTATTTTAATTATGCTTCTTATTGGCGCAGCGCAATTTTTAAAATATAAAAAAACGGAGCCTAAAAAATTCTTTAAGCGTATTTCTTACAGTTTTATTTTGTCTTTATTGTTTGGCTTAGCTTGCAGTATTCCATTGTATTTTTTAACCAAATCAGAAAACAAAAGTGTTGATACCTGGGATCTTGTTGGTTATTCAGCTTTACTTGTAACAGGTTTATTTGCCGTTTTTGCTAATCTTGATTATTTCTTAATGATCTTAAAAGGTAAGATCTCAAAAAGTGGTGCAGCAATTGCACATATTGGTTTTGCAATGGTGTTGATCGGTGCCTTGATCTCAACTTCTAAAAAAGTAACACTTGCAAAAAACATGGTTGATAAAAAATTAGCGGCACTTGGAAAAGATTTCGACGATCGCGAAAGTATTTTATTAACGCAGGGAGACACTTTACAAATGGGTCCGTACCTTGTTAGCTACAGAGGTAAAAAAAGAGAAGGGATAAATATTTATTACACAGTCGATTATTATAAGCTGGATAAAAATAAAAAACCTGAATTTGATTTTACTTTAGTTCCTCTTATTCAGAATAACCCAAGGATGGGACAATCTTCTGCGGAACCTGATACAAAGCATTTTTTAGACCGCGATGTTTATACGCACATTACTGCTGCGGATATGAATATGGACACAATCACTAAAAAGAAAAATGCTTTTGGTGAAGCAAAGAATTATGTTGGTCATGTTGGCGATACAATTTTTTCAAGCAATGCTCTTATCATTATTGATTCATTGCGTAGTAATTTAACCAAGACACAATACGAAAAAAATGATTCTGTTTTAGAAGTTACCGCTGTATTGCGTTGTGTAAATACGCAGGCACAAAGTTTTATGGCCTATCCCAAATTCATCATCAAAAAAAATGTGGTTATTCCGGAGGAAGACGTGGTTGATGAATTGGGCATAAAATTGGTTTTCTGGAAGATCAATCCTGATGATGGAACTATTGAAATAACCATGAGCGAAAAGCTTTCCAATAATAAAGATTTTATTGTGATGAAAGCCTTTGTATTTCCATACATTAACGTGTTGTGGCTGGGCTGCCTTATTATGGCTTTTGGTACAGGTATTGCCGTTATTGAAAGAATTCGTAAATTCAAAGTACAGTCTTAATAACTGATGCAAAAACAGGCTAAGCATAAAATCGTAATAATAGGTTGCGGCAATGTTGCCTGGCATTTAGCTAAACTCTTTTCTTCATTAAAAAAGCACGAGCTGTTTGTTTATAATCATAAGCCAAACGATTTATTAAATGATTTCAAAACAAAGTTAAAATGCAAAACACAAGTTGGACTCGATAAAATTATTACAAATGCTGAATTTTATTTTATTTGTGTTTCTGATCGTTCAATTTCATCAGCTTCAATACATATTAAAACAAAAAACGGAATTTTAATTCATACTTCGGGTAGTGTAAAGTTGGATGAATTAGGTAGCGGTGATAATACGGCTGTTTTTTATCCTTTACAAACATTTTCAAAACAAGACGAAATAAACTGGCAGGAAACACCAATTATAATTGAAGCAAAAAATACAACTACCAAAACTAAAGTTACTGTTCTGGCAAAACAGGTAAGTAATAATGTAGGTAACATGACTTATAAAGATCGTTTAAGGCTGCATTTAGCAGCCGTGTTTGTAAATAATTTTACGAATGCCTTATTTGTATCTGCCGGCGATATTGTTAATGATAAACAGTTGAAAAACTTATTGCCTTTAATAAAGCAAACAATTACAAAACTTGGCAGGATAGATCCTCGTGCGGCACAAACGGGGCCGGCAAAGCGGGGTGACGAAGCAGTAATGAAAAAACATTTAAAATTACTTTCAGGTAATGCAGATCTTAAAAAGATCTATAAACAAATGAGTAGCCTGATAATCAAACAACAAAATAATAAACATGCTTAACTTTAAACAGAAACTAAATAAAATAACAACACTCATGTTTGATGTGGATGGTGTGATGACGGATGGTAAGGTGTTGGTGATGGAAAGTGGTGAAGTAGTACGCAATGTGAACTCAAAAGACGGTTATGCTATTCATTTAGCAGTTGCTAAAGCATACCGTATTGTTATTATAAGCGGTGGAAATAATATTGCGGTAAAAAATATGTTATTAAGAACAGGAGTTACCGATGTTTTTATTAATCAACATGATAAACTGGCATGTTATTTGGAGTATTTAAAATTAAATAATTTAACCGACGAAGAAGTTTTATTTATGGGGGATGATCTGCCGGATCATGAGATTATGAGTAGGGTAGGTGTGGCTGTTTGTCCTAAAGATGCAGCATCTGATATAAAGGAAATTTGCCAATATGTATCTGATAAAAACGGGGGCGAAGGTTGTGTAAGAGATATTATTGAACAGGTATTGCGTGTGCAAAGTAAATGGGAAATTTTAAAGTGGTAGCCCCTGCCAGGGTTAATTGTAGTAAAATCGAATAACCCTGGCAGGGGTATTTAATATAACAAGTGTCGCAAAAAGTAGAATATTTAAAGCCGGATTTTTATTATCACATTTATAATCGTGGTAATGCAAAGTGCAATATCTTTTATACAGAAGCAAACTATTTATATTTTAAAAGTAAATACTTTAAATATGTCTCGCCAATAGTTGATACATACGCCTATTGTTTAATGCCAAATCATTTTCATTTTCTTGTAAAAATTAAGCCTGAAAAAGAGATTTTTGAACTTTTAAAGAACGAAAATAAATTAGTTCCAAAAGAAGTTTCATTTATTGAATTTAAAAAATTAGGCATTGAGGCCTTAAATAAAATTTTAAGTAAACAATTTTCAAATTTTTTCAATGGATATTCACAGGCTATAAACATACAAGAGTCTAGAACTGGTAGTTTATTTCAAAAGCCTTATAGAAAAAAGGAAATTGATTCTGACGAGTATTTAAAAAAAGTGATATTATATATTCACTCAAATCCTGTTGAGCATGGATTCGTTGGAAAAATTAACGAATGGCCACATACCTCATATGCATCAATTATTTCAAACTCTGATCCATTAATAAAAGGCAAAGAGGTAATTAATTTATTCGGAGATATAGATAATTTTCAGAAAACGCATTACAATAAGAATTTGATTAATTTAGTAGAAGATTTTTAACCTTGTAAACCCCTGCCAGGGTTAATTGGGATAAAATCGAATAACCCTGGCAGGGGTATTCCAAATGTAAAGTGGTAATTTGAACAAACTATTAAATAATAAAATTTTTGCTTTTTTAAAGCTCATCAGGATCGAAAATTTGATCATGATAGCTTTAACGCAAATTTTATTGCGCTATTTTGTTTTACAAAAAGTGCTCAATCAAAATAGTATTCCTTTAGAGCTGAATGATGCGTTATTTTATTTGGTTGTTCTTAGCACCGTTCTTATTGCCGCTGCCGGTTATATTATTAACGATTATTTTGATATGAAGACCGATCTGATCAATCATCCTGATACAGTTGTTGTAGGAAAAATAATTAAACGCCGTTGGGCAATTATCCTGCATATTACGTTTACTGTTTTAGGAATTGTTATTGGTATGTATGCTGCATTAAAAACGGGATATTTACGTCTTGCAATTTTTCATATTGTAGCAGCAACATTATTATGGTTTTACAGTACACATTTTAAAAAGCAATTGCTGGTTGGTAACCTTGTTGTTTCTATTTTAACAGCCTCTGTTGCTTTTATGCCTTTTGTTTATGAAATGGGATTGATGCAAAAGATCCATCCGGGTTTTGCATCTCTGCATAAAGATGTAATACTTTCTTGTTTTAAGATCACATTTATTTATTCATTGTTTGCCTTTATTACCAGTCTTGCCCGCGAAATAATAAAAGATATGGAAGATCATAAAGGTGATGAAGCTACCGGAGGCCATACAATGCCAATAGTTTGGGGCATACCAGCAAGTAAGCTCAATGTTTTCTTTTTGATCGTTATTACTGTCATTCTTTTATCGTTTGTTATTTATAATACTTTTAAATTTTACAGGATCATTATTAATCAAAATAATGTATACATAATGTTGGCTTTAATTATTCCATTAATAATTTTATCATTAATGACATTAAAAGCAAAAGAATCAAAACAGTTTAAGAATGCCAGTTTATTACTTAAATTTATTATGCTAATGGGATTGGCTTACAGTTTTATTTTTTATTATAATTAACCATATGAATACAGTAGAAACTACTTTAAAGGAATTTCCGTATAAATTAATTTTAGGTTCGGCATCACCACGCAGACAAGAGCTTTTAAAAAGTCTTGGCTTTGAATTTCGTAATCAACCAGTAAAGGTGGATGAAACTCTTTGGCCAAAAGACCTGGAAGCTCAAGAGATCCCTATTTATCTTGCAGAACTTAAAGCAGATGCTTACGAAGAAGAACTAAAAGGGGACGAATTATTAATTACTGCTGATACGGTTGTTTGGTGCGAAGGAAAAGTATTTAATAAACCTGAAAATTTTGCGGAGGGAAAAAAGATGCTGGAAACCTTAAGTGGAAAAATGCATGAAGTGTTTACTGCCGTTTGTTTAAAAAGCGCAAATAAACAAACCACTTTTTACGATGTAAGCAAAGTGTACTTCAAAAAATTAAAAGCCGATGAGATAGAGTATTACCTTACTAATTTCAGTCCTTATGATAAGGCCGGTGGTTATGGCGTTCAGGATTGGATAGGGTATATTGGTATTGATAAAATTGATGGCAGTTTTTACAATGTAATGGGTTTGCCTGTAAAAGAATTATACGAAGAGTTAATTAAGTTTTAAGTCTGCTTAAAATTTTAAAATAAAAAAGAGTGCGTTTATAAGCGCACTCTTTTTTATTTTCGAGGGAATCTATTCGGATTTTATTCTCTCTTTGTTTTTTTCGTCTTCAATTTCTTTTGCGCGGTTCTCTTCGTCTTTGTTTGCTTTTTCAATTCTTTTTTTCTCGGCAACTTTTTCCTGGTAAGCAATATTTCTCATGTTTTTTGCGCGGATACCGCTAAAGTAACTTTTGGTTGTAATAATTACTACACCGCCCATTACATCACCATACATGGCAGGCACACCACCGCTAAATACAGTTAAGTTCTCAATGCACATTCCGGGAAGGGTGCTACCACCTAAAGTTCTAACCCCATCAATAAAATAGCCCGTTGCATCACCGCGCGTACCTCTGTAATGTACTTCACCATTGGTTTCTATTACATCAGATGTTAAGCTGCTTAATACGCCTTTAATTTCTCCGCGTGGAGCACCTGCCATTTGCATTAACTCTGTTGCATCAACACTTTTCATGGTGTACATAGTGTTTTCTGCACCTGTTTTTGTGTAATCAACTGCTTTAGCTGTAACGGTTACACCTTCTAATGTATTGGGAGTAAGTTTTGCGTCAACATAAGTTGCTTCATTAGGTATCACTTTTATTTTATTAATTGGTTGAGTGTGATGGCCAGGTTCCATAATAACAATATCATATGTGCCGGGATCTAATGGTTTGTATTTATAACGCCCTTCTATGTCAGTTTGCG
>JACDED010000163.1 GCA_013816615.1 Bacteroidota bacterium | reverse complement strand
CGCCATCTCCTTCTCTTATCATTCCAAGCATGAGGTGTTCTAATCCAATATAATCGTGCCCTAATCTTAAAGCCTCTTCACGGCTGTAGGTAATAACATCTTTTACCCTGGGCGAAAATTTTGCTTCCATAAATTGTTCCTTTTAATAAGTGAAATTACATATATAATGCCAAACTCAAAAATAGTCTATAATAATCGGTTTGATAAATTTTATAAGTGGTTTTTTTAACATTATTTTTGTTGATAAGTTTTGAGTGTGTTTGTTGATTTTTCGGTACTTTCATGGGTTCAAAGTTCATTTTTTATACGCAATTATTTAACGATAGTTGCGTTTAATACAGACTGACAAAACAGCATTAATTAAAGATAATAAATTAAAAATTAAATAAAGAATAGAGTATGGCAGACGGAGGAAAAATTATTCCAATTAACATTGAAGATGAAATGAAAACAGCTTACATCGATTATTCGATGTCGGTTATTGTATCCCGTGCGTTACCCGATGTGCGTGATGGCTTGAAACCCGTTCACAGAAGGGTTTTATATGGAATGTTGGATCTTGGCGTGTTACACAATCGCCCGTATAAAAAATCTGCCCGTATTGTTGGGGAGGTTTTAGGAAAGTACCATCCACATGGTGATGCCAGTGTTTATGACACAATGGTGCGTATGGCCCAGGATTGGAGCTTGCGTTATATGTTGGTTGAAGGGCAGGGTAACTTTGGTTCGGTAGATGGGGATCCACCTGCTGCTATGCGTTATACTGAGGTGCGTTTTCGCAAAATAACTGAGGAAATGTTGGCCGATATTGAAAAAGATACGGTAGATTTTCGCCCCAACTTTGATGATTCGTTAACTGAGCCAACGGTTCTTCCTACGCGTATTCCAAATCTATTAATGAACGGTGCCTCTGGAATTGCTGTAGGTATGGCCACTAATATGGCACCACACAATTTAACAGAATGTATCAATGCCATTTTAGCATATATTGATAACCGCGAAATTGATATCGACGGTTTAATGAAACATATTAAAGCACCTGATTTTCCTACAGGTGGAACCATTTATGGTTTTGAAGGTGTAAAAGAAGCTTTCCATACAGGCCGCGGCCGTGTTGTTATGCGCGCAAAAGCAAATATTGAGCCTAACGGAAATCGCGAAAGAATTATTGTTACCGAAATTCCTTACCAAATAAACAAGGCGGAAATGATAAAACGCCAGTGGGAATTATGTAACGAGAAAAAAATTGAAGGTATCAGCGAAATTCGTGATGAAAGTAATCGCGAAGGTATGCGTATCGTTTACGAATTACGTACAGATGCAATTTCAAATGTTGTGTTGAACAATTTGTATAAATATTCAGCGCTTCAAACTTCATTCTCAATCAATAACGTTGTATTGGTAAAAGGCCGTCCTGAGATGTTGAATCTTAAGGACATGATCCTTCATTTTGTAGAGCATAGACATGAAGTGGTTGTTCGCCGTACAAAATATGAATTAGCACAAGCTGAAAAACGCGCACACATTTTACAGGGTTTATTAATTGCTATTGATCATTTAGATGAAGTAATTAAAATTATTCGTGAAAGCGAAAGTCCGGATATTGCCCGCGATGAATTAATTAGCAGATACAGTTTATCTGAAATTCAGGCACGTGCGATCTTAGATATGCGTTTAAGAACTTTAACAGGACTTGAGCGTGATAAGATCAAAGCAGAATTTGAAGAGTTAATGAAAACGATTGCTAATTTAAATGAGATCTTAAACAACGAACCATTACGTTACTCGATCATTAAAGATGAATTAGCGGAAGTAAAAGAGAAATATGGTGATGAACGCCGTACGGATATTGTTTATGCAGGAGATGATCTTAGAGTAGAGGATATGATCGCTGACGAAAGCGTAGTAATTACAATTTCGCATTTAGGTTATATGAAACGTACCAACTTAGATGAGTATCGTGCGCAGGGCCGTGGTGGTAAAGGAAGCAAAGGCTCTAATACCCGCGAGGAAGATTTTATTGAGCACATGTTCATTGCAAGCACACATAATTATTTATTATTGTTCACCGAAAAAGGACAATGTTATTGGTTACGTGCTTACGAAGTACCTGAAGGAACAAAAACAAGCAAAGGAAGAGCAATTCAAAATTTAATTAGCATTGCACCGGATGATAAAGTAAAAGCATTTATTAACGTTACCAGCTTAAGCGATGAAGAGTATATCAATAACAACTTTATTGTATTGGCAACTAAAAATGGTATCATCAAAAAAACAACTTTAGAAGCGTATACACGTCCGCGTGCTAATGGTATTAATGCGGTAACAATTCGCGAAGGAGATATTTTATTGGAAGCAGCTTTAACAAATGGTAAGAACGAGATCATGCTTGCTACCAAATTAGGTAAAGTATGTCGTTTTAACGAAGAGAAAGTGCGTCCGATGGGTAGAAATGCCTCTGGTGTAATTGGAATTGATCTTAACGATGATGAAGGCGGAAATAACGAAGTAATTGGTATGATCTGTATTGATGATATGAATGCCAACGTTTTAGTAGTGTCTGAAAAAGGTTATGGTAAACGTTCGGATATTGAAGAATACCGTGTTACTAACCGTGGTGGTAAAGGTGTAAAAACAATTAACATTACAGATAAAACAGGAAACTTAGTTGGAATTAAATCTGTTACAGATGCTAATGATCTAATGATCATTACCAAGAACGGAATTACTATTCGTTTAAATGTAAGCGCACTTCGTTTAATGGGAAGAGCAACACAAGGTGTTCGTTTAATTAATATTTCTGATACAGACGAGATAGCTGCGGTAACAAAAGTGGATCACGAAGATGAAGAAGGAGTTGAAGCTGCACTTAACGGAGCAGATGTAGATCTTAACGGACAAAGTGATGAATCTGCTGCTAATAACGAAACACCAACAGGGGAAACAGATACACCAACAGATACAAAAGAGTAAAAAATGTTAAATACCAAAATTTGGTATGTAAATTGAAAAAGTAAACGTCGTATATAAAAGACACTATGAAAAAAATATCAATATTAGCAGTAGCTATCATTCCATTTTTTGGAGTTGCGCAAAAATCAAAAGTGCAAACAGCATGGAGATCGCTAAACGATTATGAAACAACCGTAAAAGACGGTAAACCGGATCTTGTTTATTTAAATAAAGCAAAAGATGCAATTGATCTTGCCTTAGCAAACGAAGAAACAAAAAACCAGGCAAAGACCCATGCTTACAAAGCGCGTATCAGTTATGCATTTTATCAATATAATTTAGCGCAGGAATTAAAAAAACTGGAAGCAACTACGCCTGATAAGAACGAAAGAGCAATGTTGGCTTATGGCAATACCCCATTAACTGATTTTGAAGCGGCTTCTGAAGAGCTAAGCAAGATCCAGGAATTAGATCCGAAATTTATGGAAACCATTAAAGAGGGTTTAACAAAAGGAACTGCAATGCTTGGTGAAGATGATGTAAAACTGGTAGCGGTTGCCATGCAGTTAAAAATGGAATCAGGAAATATTGCCAGCGGAAAATACAAAGCAAAAAAGTATGATGAAGCTGCTGATTATTTTTACAAAACAGGTTTTATGAATACCTTATTATATAAAGTAAAAGATACAGCTAACTTTTATAATGCTGCTGTATCTGCAGGTAAAGCTAAAAATACTGTTAAGATCCTTGATTACAATAAAAAAATGATCGACAGTAAGATCGCTTCTCCATATAATTATGAATCTATGTTCAATGCATATATTTCTAAAGGAGATTCAACTGCAGCAATGGACATTTTGAAAAAAGGAAGAACAGCTTTTCCTAACGACATGGGTTTATTGAATAATGAAACCAACCAGTTTCTTGCAAAAGGTAAACAGCAAGAAGCGTTGGCAAACTTAAAAGCAGCAAGCGAAAAAGATCCAGGCAATGCTTTATTCTTTTTGGTTGCCGGAAATATTTACGATAACATGGCTAATCCAAAAGATAAAACAACAGGTAAAGATCTTGATAAGCCTGCCAATTTTGACGATTTATTTAAAAATGCTGAAACCAATTATGCAAAAGCGGCAGAATTAAAACCTTCAACAGAATTATTATATAATTCACTTTACAATTTAGGGGCTATGTATAATAACTACGGCGGTTATTTACAAACTAAGGCTTCTAACTTAACTATTGCAGAAGCTGCAAAAAAAGGTAAAGAATTAGAAACAAAAAGCCAGGAATATTACAAAAAAGCTATCCCGCACTTAGAGCAGGCATTAAGCGTTAAGCCAGATGATAAAGCAACTATGAGCGCATTACGTAAATTATATTTAATGACAGGTAATGAGGCCAAAGGCAAAGAAATGAACGAGAAGTTAAAAGCCGGGAAATAAAAATTAAAAAATATTTTTAAAAATCCTCCTTGGTTAAACCTTGGAGGATTTTTTTTGTTCTGTTATACTCTCATTAAAACTTTGTTTTTAATTGGGGCGTTGCCTTCGGCCCGGGCTGCTGCGGGCTCGGCTAACGCCTCGGTTTTTTGCCTTAACAGGCAAAAGAACTAAACCCTTCGCATCCCTAACGCAAATTTCCGAAAGCCTTTACGTATTCTGCGTTAGCGATTGTAGTGAAAATCCTTTTTGAGAGGAACGAACAAAAAGATTGAAACGGAAAGCGCGGCCGAAGGCAACGCCCAAAGAAAAAAATTATAAAACGCAAATGATTTTTTCTTGCCATAAAGTCAAGTAAAATCTAATTTTCTTAGTGAAACTCCGTGTCCTTAGTGCCTTAGTGGTTATTTGATTGTCAATTTGTCACTTTAAGTCCTATTGGTACTATATTTGCAATCAGTCAATTACAAATAAAAAATAAATAAAGATGAGTACAACAACAACCGGAAAAATTAATGTTCAAACCGAGAACATTTTCCCTATTATAAAAAAATTCCTTTACAGCGATAACGAAATATTTTTACGCGAATTGGTGAGTAACGCTGTTGATGCTACCAAAAAATTGAAAGCCCTTGCAAGCATGGGTGAGGTAAAAGGGGATCTTGGCGATACTAAAATTGAAGTTGTAGTAGATAAAACTGCTAAAACCATTACCATAAAAGACAAAGGTATTGGTATGACGGCAGAAGAAATTGAAAAATACATTGCACAAATTGCATTTAGCGGCGCCGAAGAGTTCGTAAATAAATACAAAGATAAAGTAGATAAGAATGTTGTGATCGGCCATTTTGGTTTAGGTTTTTATTCTGCGTTTATGGTGGCAAAAAAAGTAGAGATCTTTTCTTTGTCTCATAAAGAAGGGGCTAAAGCTGTGCGTTGGGAATGTGACGGAAGTCCTGAATACCAAATAGAAGAAATTGATTCTAAAACAGAAAGAGGAACTGATATTGTATTGCACATTGCAGATGACTGTGAAGAGTTTTTAGATGATCATAAAATTGAAGGTTTACTAACTAAATACTGTAAATTTTTACCTGTTGAAATAAAATTTGGTGAGAAAACAGATAGAATTACACCTGAATTAAAAGAAGGTGAAAAAGAAGAGGATGTAAAAACTATTGAAGTTAAAGTTGATAATATCATCAACAATCCAACGCCGGCATGGACTAAAAAACCAACGGAATTAAAAGATGAAGATTACAAAGCGTTCTATCACGAGTTGTACCCAATGCAATTTGAAGAACCGTTATTTCATATTCATTTAAACGTAGATTATCCTTTTAACTTAACGGGTATTTTATATTTCCCTAAGCTTTCTAATAAATTAGAAATGCCTAAAGATCGTATTCAATTATACAGTAACCAGGTTTTTGTAACGGATAATGTAGAGAACATTGTTCCTGATTTTTTAACCCTGTTACGTGGTGTTATTGATAGTCCGGATATTCCGTTAAACGTAAGCCGTAGCTATTTACAGGCTGATGGAAATGTGAAAAAGATATCTAGCCATATCACTAAAAAAGTAGCCGACAAATTAGAAGAGATCTTTAAAAAAGAACGTCCTGATTTTGAAAAGAAATGGGATGATATTAAAATATTTGTTCAGTATGGTATGATCAGCGATGAGAAATTCTACGAAAAAGCAGTTAAATTCTCTTTATTTAAAACTACTGAAAATAAATATTATACGTTTGAGGAATTTGAAAATTTAGTAAAACCAATTCAGACAAATAAAGACAATAAATTAATTTATTTATATTCTACTAACGTTCAGGAGCAGCACGCTTATATTGATGCTGCCAGGAGCAGGGGATATGAAGTGTTGTTAATGGAAACAATGCTGGATCCGCATTACATCAATCAACTGGAAAGTAAATTAAAAGATATTTCATTTGTACGTGTTGATGCTGATACGATTGATAAATTAATTAAGAAGGATGAGAATACAGTAAGTAAAATTACTGAAGAACAACAAAAACAATTACAACCCATTATTGAAAGCACAGTTAGCAAGGAGCAATTCCAGGTAACGTTTGAAAATTTAAGTGAAAAAGATTCGCCAATGGTTATTACCCGTCCGGAGTTTATGCGCCGTATGAAGGATATGAACCAAATGGGCGGTGGTGCTATGGGTTTTGGAAATATGCCTGATATGTACAATTTGGTTGTTAACTCTAATCATCCGTTGATCTCAAAAATATTAGATGAAAAAGATTCGGAGAAACAAACAAATCTTGCTAAACAGGCAACCGATCTTGCTTTATTATCTCAGGGATTATTAAAAGGAGAGAGCTTAACTAACTTTATTAAAAGAAGTGTAGAGCTTATATAATGAATTAATTCCCCCTTTGAAAAGGGGGATAGGGGGATTAGAACGTAAAAATTTAAGAGGTTAACTGAGATATCAGTTAACCTTTTTGCATGAGGGATGTGAAAGGTTTAGCTCGGGCGAATTTTCTCGCCCAGTCGGAGCGTTAGCGAAGCCTGCAACAGCCCGGCCCGAAGGGAATGTCCAAATAATAAATAAAAAGTATTTCTTACTGTGAGAGATCTTTAACCTTTTTTATTTCCTACAATTTTTAACCACATAGATCATAGAAAATGAGCCGTACTAAATGCCAAAAGATTCACATAAATTTTCTTCGCAAAGCGAGGAAAATCCTATGTTTTGCTCATGCAAACTTTAATATTCTATGAAACACCTATGTTTCTATGTGTTTAAATAGTTTGAGAGATCTTTAACCTTTTTTGTTTTGGATTGTTATTCTATAAAAATAGTTTATGTTTTTACTACAATCATCTACTTCTTTTAACTGGCACAATTTATTATTTGGCGAAGAAGACTGGAGCTTTTTACCCGAAGTACTTTTACGAAGCGTCATTATGTTTACTGTAACTGTAATTGCCTTGCGGCTTATTGGAAAGCGGGGCATTATGCAAGGCGTTTTTGAGATCGTAACTATTATTACGCTTGGTTCAGCTGCAGGCGATCCTATGTTCTATAAAAAGGTAGGGGTATTGCCCGCTATTTTTGTATTCATCGCCATTGTGGGCATGTATAGAATAATTAATTTTTTCACATCGAGAGTTAAATTTCTTGAACGGGTTATAGAAGGAAAAAATGTGAGGCTTTTAAAAGATAATCGTTTTGCTGTTGAAAATTTTAAACGTGTTGAATTAGGGCAGGATGAAATATTCTCTGATCTGCGTATGAAAGGAATTACGCACCTTGGACAGGTGGAGGCTGTCTATATTGAAGCATCAGGGCAGTTAAGCATTTTCTTTTGGCCAGATGAAAAAGTTATTTACGGCTTACCTCTACGGCCCGAAATTTATGAAATGAAAACAAAAGAGATCAGGTTAAAGGCAATATATTCATGCGCGTATTGCGCAAACACTAAAAATATTGGCCCTTGCAAAAAACATGTTTGTGAAATCTGCAGTAAGGAAGAGTGGGTAGAAGCGCTTAATGCAAATACCGGTTAAATTGACCACCTTAAACCGATTCAAATTGACCAGTGAATTTGCTGGCGAAGATTTTAAGTTCATGAACTGTTTTGGTCTTTAAACAAATGTAATTAATTTTTAGTTTAAGTT
>JACDED010000162.1 GCA_013816615.1 Bacteroidota bacterium | reverse complement strand
TAAGCGATTTTATTTCAGATGAAATTAAAAATATATCGAGCGAAAAGGTCATGTCTATATGCGGATTTAGGTATGTTTTTAACAATTTAATTTGGACTACTTAATAACTGAATTTGGTATAAAATCCTATCCGGTTAAATGATAAACGAGTTAAATTTTTTCAAGATGGGTTTATATTAAGAAAGCAGATGGAATCTTACCAGAATAAATATAAGTTTTATGAATCCACCCGAAAATAAATAGTCAGCACAAATCAACTTAATCCTGGTCACCCTTTTCTTTAGCGACCCGCTTCGGCTGACTCAGCGCAGGCTGCGGGGTTACGCCCAGATTTAAAGATGTAGATTAAATTTTTTGTTATGAAGTTTTAATTAGGATAAGTCAACTCAATCCGCGTCATCCGTGTTCCAGCGTTTAACGGGCATTACATCATCAGTTAGCAACAATAACTCAAACAATTCCTTCTGACCAATTTCTCTTACTTCTCCGGGTTGCATATCACCCAATTCAAGGTTCTCAATTTTTGTTCTGATCAAACGTTTGCAATCATGCCTCACAGCCGAACACATTTTGCGTATCTGTCGGTTCTTCCCTTCTGTCAAAACAAATTCAAGCCACGATTGCGGTAAGCCTTCTCTAAAAGATTTCAATCTTTCCGGTAAATTTTTAGGTTTATCAATGAGGTTTACTTCGCAAGGCAGTGTTCTATATAACCCTTTACGCTTTACAAGTATATCCAGGCCGGTGCGTAATTTATTTAAAGCTTCTTCGTTTATTACTTTTTCAACCTGTACAATATAATTGCGCCTGTGTTTTTTTTCAGGATGCAATAAACGTTTAGTTAGTGTTTTATCTGTAGTTAAAATTAATAAGCCTTCGCTGTGATCATCTAAACGGCCCACAGCATTGGTACCTTCTGGAAAATTGTAATCCAATTCTCCAAGCTTTCTTTGCTCGTAAGGACTCACAAATTGCGAGATCATTTTGTAGGGTTTATATATTATAAAATATCTGTCCAATAAAAATCGTTTTAGCTTACAAAATTATCATTAAATCGTAAATAATTTCTTATCTTTCGTATAATTAAAACCTTATGAAAAAGATCTTCATTTTATTTTCGCTGCTTTGTGGCGTTTCTTCATTATTCAGCCAGAATGATACATTACATTGGTCAGCAGGCAAACCACTTACCTGGAATGATTTTAAAGGTGATGTGCCCGATACAGCAACGGTTGACGGATCTGTAGAGGTAAAAATACTGGCAAGCTGTAAAAATGAGGCTAAATATTCTTCTTCAAATACTTATGTAGTTACTGTTTTTGATTGGGGTAATTCGTGGGTTAAACCTAAAATGGATTCGGATATCTATTTAAAATATTTCCAGGTGATGTTTGATATTGGCGAATTGTATAGCCGCAAACTAAGAAAATCAATAAAAGAAATTAAAGATGATCCCTATCCGGTAACATTTAATGAAAAATGCAGTGCTGCAAAAATTGGCCAAATGGATAGAGTAAAACAATTTAAAAAAGAATCTAAGAATGGTGCCTTTGAAGCTGCAATTACACGTTGGTACGATAATGTAAAAACAGAGTTAACAGAATTAGATGCCTTTAAACAAGCGCCCGTAAAAGTAAGTAAATAATGGACCACGCATTGATCTTAAAAAATATTTCAAAGCACATTACTCTTACCAAAGCAGACCAAGCATATTTTATTTCTTTACTTGGATCAAAAAAAATAAAAGCAAAACAATTTTTATTAAAGGCCGGTGAGATCTGTAAAGAATCGTCTTTTGTTACATCTGGCTGTTTAAGAGGATACACTGTAGACAAAGAAGGGGTAGAGCACATTCTTAGTTTTGCACCGCAAGATTGGTGGATAGGCGATATGTATAGCATGTTGAGTCAAAAGCCCGGCAATTTAAATATTGAGGCCATGGAAGATACGGAAGTAACTATACTTTCAAAAAAAGACCAGGATGAGTTGTATGAAAAAGTTCCCAAGTTTGAACGCTTCTTTCGCATTATTACCGAAAAATCTTTAGTGGCATACCAACAACGCTTAATGGATAATTTAAGCCTTACCGCGCAGGAAAGATATCTTAAATTCTGCACCACATATCCCGCTATTATTAATACCATTCCTCAAAAACAAGTAGCTGCTTATATTGGCGTTACACCTGAGTTTTTAAGTAAACTAAAAGCGAAATATTTAAAATCACACTAAGTTTTTTTGCCACGAATTTCACTAATTAACACGAATTGTAATATAATTCTCAAATAAATTAAAAGCCTGCGGCTTCATTTCGCTAATCTGGTTTTTCAAATTTAGTTTAGTGAAATCAATAAAGTCGTAGACTTTATAATAATTCATTAATTATCGAAATCGAATTATGTTAATTTTTGAATTTGAGAAATTAGCGCAATTAGTGGCTAAATTAAACACTGAAGGATACTAAGTTTTTTTTGCCGCAGATTCACTAATTAACACAAAAATCGTAATGTGTTATTTAAGCAATTCAAAAGCCTGCGGCTTCATTTCACTAATCTGTTTTTTCAAATTTAGTTTAGTGGAATCAATAAAGTCGTAGACTTTATAACAAAATTGAATTGTGTTGTAATCTTGAATTTGAGAAATTCGTGCAATTAGTGGCTAAAAAAGTAAACACAGAAAGAAATTATGAGGATCAGATCTGTGAAAATCTGTTCAATCAGTGTCATCTGCGTTCCATCTCCTAAAGCTTTCTTCATTTCTTAACCTAGATTAAGAACTTTTCTTTATACTGTTTGTACCTTTGATATAGAATTAAACGAAATGGTATGCACAGAAAAGATTTCTTAAAAAAAGGGTTACTTGGCACAGGCATGTTTGTAGCAGCTAACTCATTTGGCAATGTTATTAAAAATGATATTGATGAATTAAAAGAGCTGGAAATATTAGGGTTTAATCATATACCAAACACAAATTCAAAAATTATGGAAAATACAATTTTGCACAAAGCCGATACACGTGGCAATGCAGACCACGGTTGGTTAAAAAGTAAACACAGTTTTAGTTTTGCTAACTATTATAACCCTGAACGTATGCACTTTGGTGTGTTACGCGTTTTAAATGATGATACTGTTAGTGGCGGTATGGGTTTTGGAACGCATCCACATGATAACATGGAAATTATCAGTATTCCTTTAGAAGGTGACTTAGAGCACAAAGATAGTATGGGCAATGTAGCTGTTATTAAAAATGGTGATATCCAGGTGATGAGCGCAGGTACAGGCATTCAGCACAGTGAATACAATAAAAGCAACGATAGCTCTGTAAAATTTTTACAGATCTGGGTTTTTCCTAATAAGAAAAATGTAACACCACGTTACGATCAGGTCACCATTAAAGAAGAAGACCGCCATAATAAATTGCAACAGATCTTATCACCCAATGCAGATGATGCAGGCGTGTGGATCCACCAAAATGCATGGTTTCACTTAGGTAAATTTGATAAAGGTGTTTCAAAAGACTATAATTTAAAAGCAAAAGGTAATGGCATTTACATTTTTAATTTAAGCGGCGATTTAGAGGTGAGCGGGCAATTATTGAACTCACGTGATGGTTATGGTATTTGGGATACAGATAAAATTACCTTAAATGCAAAAACAAACGCAGAGTTTTTAATAATGGAAGTACCAATGAATGTTTGATAAAAACCGGCGGACTTTTAGTTGGTGAAGATTTAAAATTCATTCTAAAATTCAATTGCTAAAACAACCTTAGTCAAGTTCCCCCTTAGAGAAGAGGGATTGATTTTATTAAAGCTATCTTTGGTTATAAATTAATTAAGCAGATATGAAAATAGTAGCCTTTGGTGGAAGTAACAGTAAGGAGTCAATAAATAAACAGTTGGCTACTTACGCTGCTTCACAATTTAAAAATGCAGAAGTAGAAGTAATTGATCTTAACGATTATGAATTGCCTTTGTTTGGTGTTGATATAGAAAAAACATTAGGTAAGCCGAAATTAGCACAGGATTTTTTGGATAAGATGAAGTCGGCAGATTTACTTGTAGTTTCAATGGCAGAAAATAATCGTAATTATTCTGCAGCCTTTAAAAATATAACCGATTGGGCTTCGCGTATCACAGAAAAAATATTTGCAGAAAAACCAATGTTGTTAATGACTACTTCAACCGGGGCAAGAGGTGGAGCAAGTGTTCTTGAAATTTCAGAAAAATACTTTCCGCGCTTTGGCGCAAAGATCTTAAAAACATTTTCTTTACCCAGCTTTGAACAAAATTTTAAAGATGGAAAAATTACAAACGATGATCTGAATAATAAATTATTACAATTAATAAAGGAGATACAAAATGAGCACATATAGAAAAATTAGCTCGATACATACAGCGCCTGAAACAAGAATGGGTCCGTCAATAATTCGCCAGGCTTTTCCATTACAGGGAATGCAACAGGTAGACCCATTCATATTATTACATCACTTTGATTTTACAAGCAAACCGCACGAAAATAAATTTAATGTGCCACCGCATCCACACCGCGGATTTAGCCCGGTAACATTTATGTTTGAAGGAGAGATCGAACACGAAGATTCTCTTGGAAATAAAAAAGTGATTGGTGATAACGAAGTGCAATGGATCAACGCAGCACGTGGAATTATTCACGGTGAAAAGGTGGGGAAAGAATTCTCTGAAAGAGGAGGAAGATTTCATGGCATCCAGTTATGGATCAATACACCAAAAGCACATAAAATGGATGCGCCAACCTATCAGCCAATAACAAAAGAGGAAATTGTATTGATAGAAAAAGAGGGGGTAGAATTCAGATTGGTATCTGGAAAGTATGGTGATAAAAAAGGCCCGGCCGCATCGGATGTGTTTACAGCAATGTTACGCATGAAAGAGGGAAGTGATCATACATTTAATTTTCCTCAAACACATAATGTAGTTTTTTATGTTTTAGAAGGTGAATTAAAAATAAACGATAATGTGTTTGCAAAACAACATGATCTTATTCATTTTGAAAATGAAGAGGCAGATATTTTATTGAAAGCAAATTCTAAAGCTACTTTATTATTAATGGCAGGTGAACCAATTAATGAGCCATTGGTAACACATGGTCCTTTTGTAATGAATTCTGAAACAGAAATTATGGAAGCCATGCGTGATTACCAGGAAGGTAAAATGGGATTTTTGTATTAAATCTAAAAGCTAAAGCCATAATCAAATTCTCTTTTCTTTGGGCGCCTTAACGGGCTGCTACAGGCTTCGCTATCGCTTCGGCCGGGCGAGAAAAACCTCGCCCGAGCTAAACCTTTCGCATCCCTGGCGCTAAAGCGTAACTTTGTATATTGCATTTGCGCCAGGGATGGAACGGCCTGTTTGAGCTCGGGCGAGGTTTTTCTCGCCCAGCGAGTAGTGACAGCCCGCTCGGGCGCCCAAAGAAAAATAAAGATTTATTGTTTTTTCGGAAAGAAAAGTATTTTCTAACTTATCTAATGATTGATATCACTAAAATATAGCATACTGCGATGGGACGCACGTAAAGATCGAATTTAAAGAGTGATTTTTTAGCTACAGATTTTCACAAATTTATACAGATTGATTAAAATTAAATCTATGAGATCAGTGAAATCTGCGGCTTATTTTCTTAATTCTGAATTATTAATTTTTTTGTGATGTGCGTTTTATTTTCCAGTTCAACTGAAATAAAATAAACACCATTTTGTAATTTACTAATATCAACGTTTTCATAACCGCCTTCCATTTTATGGATCTGCTTTTGTTGAAGAAGCTTACCGCTAATATCTGTAATTGTATAACTTACAGTTTGATTTTTTGAAAGATCAAATTTAATATAAGCAATACCTGTTGCAGGATTTGGAAATACTTCGATTTCATTTTGTCTTGCAATATTTTCGGTTAAACCTGTTGTATTGGCGACCACAAAGTATTTAGTGGACTGACAGCCAATATCACCATTCGGATTATAAAAAATATTGCCTATACCAAGATTTTCAAATCTAACATTACCGGTTCCGCCTACAGTATTTGCCCACCATTTATATCCGTCACAACCAACATCGTTAACAACAAGCTTATAGCAACCTGGTGTTAAATTTACAGTGTCGGCATAGAGCGTTGCGTTAGGCAGACTATCTTTTTGAATAACAATGTTTCCATTCTCATCATATAAAGTATAAGAGGTTTCGTTAAAATTATTTGGTAAGGCTGTAGAATTGTTTGTGAAGATCTTGATCACAAAGCTTGCCGGGTAAACCGATACAGGTGCTGTTTGCGATTGATAGGTATTGTTAAATAAATTCTGATCTGTTGTACCGTTAACTGAAACTATAGCAGCGCTAAAAGTATTAGCAGCGTTTACAGTGTATATTGATAAGGATGGAGGAAATACAACATTGGTCTCTTCCAAAAAATTTAAATTACCTGTCCATGTATATGATAAAGGTGTGTTACCCACTAAACCATAATTAAAAACAACATTGGTAATTATACTTGTGCCTACATTTTTTATTTTGATGACCGGGTTTCTGCAGGTTGGATTGCTTCTAACATAATTCTCATTTTTAGAAGGTGAAATAATATCTTCAATAGAAACATCAAGTGTATGATTTGGTGCGCTGTAATTGATCATTTGTGATGAGAATTGAAAACCTCCGCTTGCATTTGCTTGAGAAGGTGCGGTGTAGGGTTCCATATCAATGTCAGCAGTGTATGTTGCGCTGGCAGATGTTAGAGAAGAAAGATCGTGGTAAATTGGCCAAACAACTGCACCCGGGCACCAATTGGCCCTGTCGTAAACCCAGGTTCCGGTTTGTGGTGATACATTATTAAGGCCGCAATCACTGCGCCACAATTGTTTTTGTGCAACATTTGTTCCATTAATTTTAAGATCATAATATTTACTGCAAAATTCAGAACAATTTGCGTCATCTGCACCGTGCCCACTAATTGAGTTTTTTAAGAATGCTTTTGTTGCAGGTGAAGCATATGAAAATGTTTTTGCTGTTAAATGATTTTCAATGGGATCAGCAGTTTTGCCAAATGCATAATACCCTTCATACATATTTTTCGCATCCAGTGCATCCATTGGCGGAACACCTTCTATCAATTCTAATTTTAATGTAATTGTAAAGCCCCATGAATAACCGCTGTAAAAAAAGCGAAAACCGGTTGGACCTTCCAATGATTTTGCATAATCAGATACTTCAATTACATAATCGTGTTTTCTGTTTGTAGTTAACCAATCTGTTGCATACGGTGTGATCACCCTTGCTATCTCAACAGTATCTTTTCCTGTGGGCTTAGCGTAAATTTGTGTTGTGTAATCCCACGAGCCGCAATATTGTGGCGAGCCGGGGCAGGCATAACGACCAAGAATATAATGCAAGCGCATTTTGCGGTAACGAACACCAGTAGGCAATGTTGCAGTAGTATCGTAAGCGCCATAGGCAGTTATTTGTCTTAAATTATAAATTGTTACCCATGTTGTATCTCCGGGATTTGCTTTTACTGCTGAAGAAAAAACTTCTAATAATAAAAGGCCTAATAAAACTTTGTTGATAGTTGATCCGAACATTTTGCTGTGTTTTATGTAAAAATACTTAAAAAATTAAATCGTTTTAGATTTTAATATTATGTTTTAAAAAATAAATTATAACATATTGTTTATCAAACAATTAAATTTAAATTATGGGAATAGGTTTATTAAAGCAAGCCAAGCCGGATTTTATTTTTAATTTTAGCTTCAACAAATTCAAGAAAAATTATGAATCCTCCTGAAATAAATAATTTAGATCCAAACGAAGAGATACCTAAATTCGAAACCAATACCGGAAAAGTTAATAATGCCGGTAATGTAAATATGAATACAAATTACTCTAACGGTAGCCAAAATATTCCAAACAGTGTGGGTGTTTTAGTATTGGGTATTCTTTCAATTTGTTTTTTCTGGTGTTACGGTATACCTGCTATTATCATGGCTATTATTGCGTTGGTTCTTGCTTCAGGTGCTGAAAAAGAATATCAGAATAATCCCGGAAAATATTCATTGGCATCTTAT
>JACDED010000041.1:2628-33260 GCA_013816615.1 Bacteroidota bacterium | reverse complement strand
ATCGTAGCTGTAGCAAGGAAAATGCTAATACTTATTTATACAATCTGGAAAAAAGATGCCATTTACGACCCAATGTTAAATGTGCGAAAAATAGTTTAAAATATATTTGCTTTTTATCACAGTACCTCACGCAAAACCGAATACAACGTTTTGAGCCTTGCGCCAGGTGCTCGCAGGTTTAGTTCGGGCGAGGCTTTTCTCGCCAACAGAGGCAACAGCCCGTAGGGGACCGTTAAGGCGCACAAAAAAGGTTTGTAATTAATTAAGATTTTATTTCTTAGGAGAAATCGTATTTGTGGTGTTTGTCTTTAAAGGCTCTTTCTCCGGTGGATCGATGGCTTTTTTTAACCAGCTTTTTATATCGTTTAATTCTTTACCATTGACAGTATGCACCATTTCGTAATTATTAAACTTTACATCTTTTACTTTTTTTGACTTTAAAAAACTAACCGCGCTATCAGCTTCTGAAATTTTTATAACGTTATCGGCATTGCCATGTGCAATAAAATATTTTGTTTTTGCAGCCTTTGCCCAATCAGTTTTTAAATTCTTTGATTCTTCCATCATTTTACCACTCAAAGCCAAAACACCTTTAATTTTTTTTGGTGCGGCTAATGCAAGATCATAACCCATAATAGCGCCCTGGCTAAAACCCATTACAAATACATTATTGCTATCGAGCTTATAAGCTTTGCAAGCATTACTGATAAATGATAAGATCTTTATCCTGCTTTCTTTTGCTTTTGCATAATCATACTTAAATTTTTGCTCGGGTAAAAATTCAAGCTCATACCATGCAAATCCTGCGTCTTTCAGTGCAATTGGCCCGCGAAGCGAAATAAACATAAACCGCGCATCCAATGATTTTGCAATATCGAAAAGATCTGTTTCGCTGCTTCCATAACCATGCAAAAAAATTAAAAGTGGTGCCGGCTTGTCTGTTTTTTTTGTGGGTTCATTGATCTTATAAATAAGATCGGTTTTTATAGTTTGAGAAAAACTAAAAGACCAAACAGTAATTAAAAATAAGATTAAAAACTTTCTCATCTTCTCCTGCTTTTTTTGCTGCTTCCAGCTTTATTATTTTTATCTCCACCACTATTTTTCCCACCTTTACTTCTGTTTCCGCCACTACTGCTCTTATTCCCGGAACTTTTATTACTTCCTGAACGTGATCTGCTCTCATCAAAGTTAGAACGGTTATCGCCAAACTTAGACATTGATCCAGAACCAACTTCACTATCTGCGAATCCAAAATTCAATTGTTTTTTTACAAGATCAGCATCCACTACAACTATTTGAACAGGATCACCTAATGAATATACTTTACCAGTATTTTTTCCAACGTACCTGTAGTTATCCGAATCGAATGAGAACTGATCACCTTTCAGATCTCTTGATTTGATCATACCCTCACACCTGTTCTCAACAATCTCAGCATAAATACCCCATTCGGTAACACCGCTAATGATCGCATCAAATGTTTGCCCGATCTTATCTTTCATAAACTCAACCTGCTTGTATTTTACAGATGCACGTTCTGCTTCTGCAGCAGTGCGTTCCTGGTCGCTACTATGTTTACAAAGTTTTTCTAATTCTTCCTGGTTAGAATATTTAAATCCCTCCAAACGCGCTTCCAATAAACGGTGTACCATTACATCCGGGTAACGGCGAATAGGTGAAGTAAAATGCGTGTAGTATTCAAAGCCCAAACCATAGTGACCAGCATTTTTAGTTGTGTAAATCGCTTTTGGCATACTTCGTACAGCAAGCATTTCGATCATACCCTGCTCTTTTTTATTTTTTACATTCTCTAATAATTTATTGATAGATTGTGCTATTTTTTGTTTGCTGCCCAATTGCATCTCATAACCAAAACGTGCAACAAAGTTACTCAACTCTGCCATCTTTTCATCGCTTGGCGTATCGTGAATACGGTAAACACATAAGTTTTTCGGATCGTCTTTTTTCTTTTGATTTTGATGATTCGGATTTTCATCGATATTTCCGCCTCTACCTAAAAACTCTGCTACCTTACGATTAGCAAGCAACATAAAATCTTCAATTAATTTATGTGCATCTTTTTGTGTTTTAAAAAAAACACCGATAGGATTTCCCTGATCATCTAAATTAAATTTAACTTCCGCTTTATCAAAAAAGATAGATCCTTTTTTTGTACGATCGGCACGCAATTTTTTTGCTAATTTATCAAGCAATAATATTTCGTCTTTATATTCGCCTTCTTCTGTTTCAATAATAGTTTGTACGTCTTCGTATGCAAAACGTTTGTTAGAATGAATTAATGTTTTTCCAAACCATTGATCAGAAATATCTGCATTATCATCCATTTGAAAAACCGCAGAGAAACAATATTTATCCTCGTGTGGACGAAGTGAACAAGCAAAATTACTTAATACTTCCGGCAACATTGGTATTACACGGTCTACCAAATACACACTGGTAGCACGATCAACAGCCTCATCATCCAGAATACTTCCGGGTTTTAAAAAATGCGTTACATCGGCAATATGAACGCCAACTTCCCACAAACCATTATCTAATTTTTGAATGGAGAGCGCATCATCAAAATCTTTTGCATCAACAGGATCAATTGTAAAAGTTAAAATATCTCTAAAATCTCTACGCTTTTCAATTTCTTCTTTTGTAATAGCAGTATTTAATTTTTTTGCAGCGGCTTCTACATTTTCAGGAAAATGTTCGGGCAAGCCATACTCTGCCATAATAGCGTTCATCTCTGTTTTATGAACGCCGGGAAAACCAAATACTTCGTCAACAACACCTGTTGGGTTTTTCTCGCCCGGCTTCCACTCTTTTAATTTGATCTTTACTTTTTGTCCATCTTCTGCACTATTAATATCTTTTGGATGAATAAAAAAATCGACGTGAATTTTATGACTGTCAGGAATTACGAATGCAAATTTTGGATTTATTTTTATCGTACCAACAAATTCGGTTTTAGCACGTTTAATAACCTCAATAACTTCTCCCTCCTTGCGTCGGCCACTTCTTCTTGTAACCAATTGTAATTTTACAAGATCGCCCTGCAAAGCATCTTTTGTTCGGTGTTCAGAAATAAAAATATCTTCTTCAGTTTCACTAAACACAACAAAAGCCGTGCCCTGTGACGTAAAATCTATAGTACCTGTAATGTATTCTTTACTTTCTTTAACCTGGTATTTACCGGTTTCTTTTTCAACTACAAAGCCTTGATGCTTTAAGCCTTCCAGCGCTTCTATTAATTGCAAGCGCTCGCCTTCGGTATTAATTTCCATGGCAGCACCGAGTTGTTTATAGTTGAATGCTTTTGTATCGTTATGTTTCAGAAAGTCTAAAACTTCTTCAAATAAATAACGTTTTGGTTTTTTGTTTTTAGACATATATTAAAGATACTAAGGTTTTATTACTTTTGCCCCAACGCATCCAATCTTTATTAACAAACAATAATGAAAAAAGTTTTAGTATTATGTACCGGAAATAGTTGCAGAAGTCAAATGGCGCATGGGTATTTGAATAAATTTAAAAAATGCAAGGCCGAAATTTACAGTGCGGGCATTGAAACACACGGTGTTAATCAAAAAGCTATTGAGATCATGAAACTGGATGGTATAGACATTAGACATCATACCTCAAACAACGTTAATGAGTATGCCACTGTAGATTTTGATTACATTATAACGGTATGTGATAATGCAAAAGAAAGCTGTTCGCATTTTCCTTCTACAGCTTTACAATTTCATTATAATTTTAACGACCCTGCAAAAGTAAAAGGTACAGAAGAAGAAATTCAACAAGAGTTTATTGAAGTGCGCGATACGATCAAACAATATATTGAGCGTTTTTGTAAAATGTATTTGAACGAGTATCAGTAAGAACTAAAATCCATCTATTAAATTAATTGGGCGTGCCCCTTCGGGTCGGGCTGTCGCTACTCGCTCTTATTGTTTGGCTAACGCCCGCACAATAAGGAGCTCAAACAGGCCGCTCCATCCCTCACGCAAGGATACGTTATGCCGCGCCAGGGATGCGTAAGGTTTAGTTCTTTTGCCTGTTAAGGCAAAAAACCTTAGCGAAGCGGAGCCTGAAGTAGCCCGCCCGGGCGCCCAAAAAATCCGAAAACAAAAATGCCTTTGCAAGGTTTCTAATTTATAGAGTAAACTAATTTACTTTGCTAATTTCTTTAGCGCTTCTTCAAGCGAATCAACAAAATTAATTTGCCCATGCTTATTGCTTTCAAAAATAAAATCGTTTAAGCTTTTGCTATTGTATTTTGATAGATCGCCAACAATTGCCAGTTTCATTTTATAGTTTGAAAATTTTTGCAGGATCTCACCGGCCATTCCGGTTTTAAGATCAAAAAAAGCCGGAATAATATTTATTTCATGAATGATTATTCTATCCATATCCTGGTAATAAACATCCACCAACAGATCTATTCCATCCTGTATCTCTTTTATCAAAAGCTTTTCAGAGATGAGTTCTGCAATCTTTGTATTGTTTATGTTGTGAATTTCTGTCTTCATTTACTTATAAAACAAAAAAACTTTTTTTTAACGGGCGTTTTAAATAATTAAAAAACATTATTGTTTTATTATTTTTATAATATTAATCACATTATCATTTGTTACTTTAACATAATAAATACCGTTTGACAGATCATTAATATTCACTTTTACTTTATTTTCAGATGAAAAAACATTTAAAACAACACGGCCTGTAATATCAATAACTTCAATGGCCTTGCCTGACTCATTATTAAGTTCGACGGTTATGTTTCCGTTTGTTGGGTTGGGATATAGGATAATTGCCGGGGAATTAAGGGTCGTTAACATTTCAATGCCTGTACAAGTACTTACACTTTGAGTTATTAATGCAATATTCTTGCATCCGCTTGCGTCAGTTCCGGTTACAGTATAGCCCGTAGTTACAGTAGGGCTAACCACTATTACTGAATTTGTAGCCGTTGTATTCCAGCTATATGTATTTGCCCCGCTTGCTGTTAAACTTGCATTTTGCCCAATGCATATTAAACTATTACCTGTTACCGCTAAAACAATTGGCAATACATTAACCGTTACTGAACTAATAGCAGTGTTTGAACTTACACAACCGGATAAATTTGTTCCTGTTATGCTATAACTTACATTACCTGTTGGAGTAACTATTGCGTTTCCTCCTGAAATGGTATAAGTACTTGCGCCTGTTGGTGTAATCGTAAAATTATTTCCTGCGCAAATAACACCACTATTCACTCCCACTGTCGGGCCAGGATTAATGGATACAGAACTTATAGCCGTATTTGAACTTATACATCCTAAAGAACTTGTTCCTGTTACGCTATAGGTTGTATTTATAGTAGGTGAAACAATAGAGACACCACCCGAAATAGTGTAGGTACTTGCGCCCGAAGGTGAAATTGTAAAGCTACTACCATTGCAAATTGAACCGCTGTTTACAGAGATGCTTGGGGTTGCATTTACACTTACACTTGCAACTATAGAAGCCGTGCAGCCCGATAAATTAGTTCCCGTAACAGTATAGTTTGATGTGATTGTTGGACTCACAATTGAAACCCCGCCTGAAATTGTATAGGTAGAGGCTCCTGCCGGATTTATTGTATAAGATTGGCCTTTACAAATAACACCGCTGTTTACAGAAATAGTTGGCGTTGCATTAACCGTAACAGAGCTAACCGCTGTATTAGAACTAATACACCCTGCTGTACTTGTGCCTGTGATACTATATGTTGTATTTATTGTTGGCGATACAATAGAGAGTCCTCCTGAAATAGTATAAGTGTTTGCACCGGTTGATGTGATCGTAAAATTTTTGCCCATGCAAATCGCGCCACTGTTTACAGAAACAGTTGGTGTTGTATTAACTGTTACTGAACTTACGGGTGTGTTTGAACTTATACACCCTAAAGAACTTGTACCAGCAACTGTATAGGTAGTGTTCGTTAAAGGACTAACAATTGATGAGCCGCCTGCAATTGTATAAGTACTGGCGCCATTTGGAATGATAGTAAAACTATTTCCTGAACAAATGGAACCGCTATTTACAGATATTAATGGCTTAGGATTTACCGTAACAGTTGCAACTGCTGTATTAGAGCTTTTACAACCAAGTAAACTTGTGCCTGTTAAACTATAAGATGTTGTGGTAATTGGCGAAACAACTGCATTACCGTTACTAAAAGTATAGGTGTTGGCTCCGCTTGGAATCATAGTAAAGGACTGACCTGCACAAATTACACCGCTTGTTACAGATACTGTTGGTAAAGCATTTACCGTAAAAGTAATTGGCGTGCGGGTTGCACTAATCGTGCATGTTGCCGCCTCTGCGTAATAAGTATATGTGCCTGCAGTTAATGTTGGTGTAATATAAACAGTGCCGGTTTGTAAAACAGTTGTGCTGGTTGCGGTACTGTACCAGGTTATTGTGCCTGAACTAATAGCTGCTAATGTACCAGACTTATTGGCACAAATATTAAGGTTTGCTGCAAGTGTTGTATTTGTAGGTGCTGCAGGGGTAAGACATGGACTTAATTTATGCGTAAATACGTCCCCAAATCCGCCGGAAGAAATATATAGAATTGCCGGACTGGTATCAAAATCAGGATTCCCTTCAAAGCTACCCGTTGTGTAAACATTATTTGAAGCGTCTAAAAAAATACTGTTACCATTATCAATTCCTCCACTACCAAAATCAACAGCCCAAACATAATTACCATTAGCATCCAGCTTGGATATAAATATTTCTTCGCCCGAACCTGAAAGAGTAAATGTACCAACACCCGGATCAAAATCTGCAATACCAATATAAGTACCTACGGTGTAAACGTTACCAGTTGCAGGCTCTACAGAAATACCATTTGCTACATCCGAATTAGGGCCACCCAAATTTTTTGCCCACACAAAATTTCCACTGTTATCTAATTTGCAAATAAAAGCATCATTACTACCGTTAGATGCCAGGTTAAATACAGATGCAGACGGATCAAAATCGGGAGTGCCCGCATAATAACCTGTTGCATAAACATTTCCTGATGCATCCAAAGCAATTCCTTTTGAACCATCAGTAGCAGTGCCACCAAGGCTTTTCGCCCAAACAAAATTTCCGGCAGCATTTAATTTAGAAACAAAAATATCATAACCCCCTATTGGTGTCATATTAAAAACCGCAGCACCCGGGTCAAAATCTCCTACTGCATTATAATTTCCTATAGTATAAACATTACCCGAAGCATCTACTGTAATACCATAAGCTATATCCATTCCGGCGCCACCCATACTTCTTGCCCAAACAAAATTTCCGGTAGCGTCTAATTTTTCAACATATACTTCGTTAGAGCCTGCAGATGTTAAATTAAAAACAGAAACCGAAGGATCAAAATCTACAGTGCCTAAAAAAGAGCCTGTTATATAAATATTTCCCGATGCATCTAAAGTAATTGATTCTACAGATGCTGCATTCCCAGCAGTTCCAATATTTTTTGCCCATACAAAATTTCCGTTTGCGTCTAACTTAAAAATATAAATATCGCTACCGGCAGCAGTTAAATTAAACACTGCTGCACTAGGATCAAAATCCCATGTGCCTGAAAAAAAGCCAGCGGTATATACATTGCCTGAAGCATCTACAAACATATCATTGGCCGCATCATTACCTCCACCACCAATAGTTTTTGCCCATGCAAAGTTTCCTGCAGAATTTAGTTTGGAAATAAAAATATCTCCTGAGCCGGCACTGGTTACCGTAAATACAGAAGCGGACGGATCAAAATCGGCGGTACCACCAAAATTCCCCATCGTGTAAACATTGCCTGCAGGATCGGCAGCAATACTTTTACCTCTATCATTTATAGTTCCACTTATAGTTTTTGCCCATTGAAAAACGGGGCCTTGGGCATTGAAAAAAAATGTTGTTAAAACAATCAGACCGGTTAGTATTATTTTTTTCATGAAAATTTTGTGCTTTTGTTAAACATTGAATTTAATATTTATTAATGTATAAAATTTAATGTTGTAAGATATTAAATAAACAGAAAGTAAAAACAGAAATCGAAAAAAAACTTTTTAATAATTTCTTTATTAAACAAAAAAAGCCCCGTCTTTTTTAGACGAGGCTTCTTAAAAAGAAAATCAAATTATTTACCTAATGATTTTTTTAAGTTTTCGTCGATAGCAGCTAAAAATTCTTCAGTATATAAATAATGTTTACCGTGCTCTACTTTATTACCGTGAGCGCAAACAGCAAGATCTTTAGTCATTTTACCGCTTTCTACAGTTTCTACACACACTTTTTCTAAAGTTTGAGCAAAGTGAACTAATTCTTTATTACCGTCTAATTTACCACGGAACTCTAAACCTCTTGTCCATGCAAAAATACTTGCAATAGGATTTGTTGAAGTTGGTTTACCAGCTTGATGATCACGGAAGTGGCGTGTTACGGTACCATGTGCAGCTTCTGCTTCCATGATTTTTCCATCAGGAGTAATTAAAACAGAGGTCATTAATCCTAATGAACCAAAACCTTGTGCAACTGAATCTGACTGAACGTCGCCATCATAATTTTTACAAGCCCAAACAAAACTTCCGTTCCATTTTAAAGCACTTGCAACCATATCATCAATTAAACGGTGTTCGTAAACGATACCTGCAGCTTCGTATTTTGCTTTGTAATCGGCTTGATAAATCTCTTCGAAAATATCTTTAAAACGACCATCGTATTTTTTTAAGATAGTATTTTTTGTAGATAAATATAAAGGCCATTTTTTATTTAATGCCACGTTAAAGCAAGAATGCGCAAAACCACGAATAGACTCTTCTACATTATACATACCCATTGCAACTCCCGGGCCTTTAAATTGGAAGATCTCATGTTCAATTACTTTTCCATCTTCACCTTCAAACTTCATCGTTAGTTTTCCTTTTCCGGGAATAACCATATCTGTTGCTTTGTATTGATCACCAAATGCGTGACGACCAACAATGATTGGAGATGTCCAGTTAGTTACTAAACGCGGAACGTTCTTACAAACAATAGGCTCACGAAACACAGTACCATCAAGGATGTTACGGATAGTACCGTTTGGTGATTTCCACATTTGTTTTAAGTTGAATTCTTTCACACGCGCTTCATCAGGCGTGATAGTAGCACATTTAATACCAACCTGGTATTTTTTAATAGCTTCAGCGGCATCAATGGTTACCTGATCGTTAGTAGCATCGCGGTGTTCCATGCCAAGGTCATAATATTTAATATCGATATCCAAATACGGAACTATTAATTTGTCTTTAATAAATTTCCAGATAATACGGGTCATTTCATCACCGTCTAATTCCACAACGGGATTTGCTACTTTAATCTTGCTCATATGTTAGGCTTTAAGTTTTTTTAAAAAATACTTCACAAATTTAGAAAAGGTTGTGTAAGAACCAAGTTTTTTCACTCAATTATTATTGATTTTAAACCATTATATTTGAACAAAATTAAATCTTGATGAAATTTCACAAAGAAGGATACGTTAGCCTGATATTAGTGCTGGTTTTCAGCGCTATCATTACATTTATAGCCCATTACTTTTTCCCGACTTTTGCCATTGCACATTGGTTTGCATACGCTTTAAGCGCTTTTTTAACCCTGGTTATTGTTCAGTTTTTCAGGCACCCAACCCGCCAGCACACTAAGGGCGACAACCTTATTATTGCCCCGGCAGATGGTAAAGTGGTGGTTATTGAAGAAACCACTGAAAATGAATATTTTAAAGACAAGCGTTTACAGGTAAGTATTTTTATGAGCCCTATTAATGTGCATGTAAACCGTTATCCAATTTCTGGAATTGTAAGTTTTTTCAAATACCACCCCGGCAAATTTTTAGCCGCCTGGGAGCCAAAAAGCAGTACTGATAACGAACGTACGACCATTGTTGTAAAACATGCAAATGGCACAGAGATCTTATTCCGTCAAATTGCAGGCGCTTTAGCAAGACGAATTGTTTGGTATACAAAACAAGGTGATGTTGCAGAACAATGTGGCGAAATGGGTTTTATTAAATTCGGATCACGCGTTGATCTTTTTTTTCCTATTGGAACAAAGCTGAATGTAAAAATTGGTGATGTTGTGAAGGGATCGCAATCAGTAATTGGTGAAATTTAAAGTAAGAGTTTACAGTAAGCAGCCCGGCAGTTATTAGCCACTAATTTCACGAATTACACTAAAATAATTTATGTTGAGTTGTTTTGATTGGTGGAATTCATTTTTAAATCAATTTATGATTTAAAAATTAAAATTCCACTAAACAAAAAAATTTCATTTTACTTTTAACATGAATTTGCGAAATTAGTGTAATTCGTGGCCATCTTTTAAAAGAACGCTCTTATCTGCGCTCCACCCAAATGCACCGCATTTGAATTAGGCGTTTTTCTTCCGTTATAATTTATACTTATTTGCAGGTTTGAATTTAAGTTACGCTGATAATTTAATTCCCAGGTAATGTTTTGACCTTTGCTTAAAGCATTCAACATTTCATAAGCAATTGGAGAGTTTTCAGTATCGTTATATTTTATCAATACAAGATCCATTCTTCCGGTCAAGCTTCCTTTTTCAGATTGATTGTATTTTATTTCTCCTGCAAATGTATTTATGAATGCTTTTTGAAAACCTCCTTCAATACGGTTTTGTTTTTCGTTGTATTTGTAAATAGCACTAATTCTAAAATAGGTGTTTGGCTGAAAGATCAAACGTTGTTCTGTTTCATACCCTTCGATCAAATAATTACGCGTTGAAAAAAATTGCGATGCATTGCCTTTTTGACTGAAAATGCCACTGCTATTAATAGCCCAGGCTTTTAAAAAGTTGACGCGGCCTTTTACTTCATGCGATAATAATGTTCTGCGTTCAATGCCATTTACCAATAATTGTTTTGATTGGTTGTTGATGTAAGTATAATCCATTCCAAAAACAGCGGAAGTTTGGTTAAAGAAAACACTCTGACGTAAATTATTATTGCTTGCCAAAATTGAAGTATCCTTCACATCTAAAAATGGATTAAAGTTCAATACATCTCCATTATCAGAAGTTTTTCCATCCACCCTAAAAACAGTTTGTGTTACCCAACGGTTTAAAAAACGTGCTGCACCATTTTTTGGTTGTTTAATTAAAGAAGCGGGACGCAACGAAACAGAAACACTTAATTGGTTTTGTAATACTTTTACGTATTGATTGGTTGGCGTGAAAATACGAATATACCTTGCCTGATCACTGAATTGCGCTATTTCAAATTCATTGATCTCTTTTATGGTATTTGTATTATAATCATTCCAGGCGTATTGGCCTTGCCCCGGGGCCACTTCTAAATAATAAAATTCTCTTTTGTTCTCTAACCCATAACCTGTTTCATAAAAAATGCCTGAAGTAATTAATCCTTTAAACCAGCGCGGATTGTACTCAACACGACTTAGAACAGAATTATCCGGTTTTAAAAATGTACCTACAACATTTCTTAATTCTAATTTTCTATAAGTAATTAAAACGGAGAACGGATTGTTTTTTACGGAGTAGATAGAAGATTGCAAACCGATATTAGTTGCAAACGTTGAATCTTTTAATGTATTACCATAAGCTAATTTGTCTCTACGCTCTTTATAAAATAATTTTATGTTGTTCTTTGAACTATCTGCATTTGATACACTTCCCTCCCATTCCCAAAACTGGTAAGACCTTGGCAACAACGAATTGCTGAATGAATGCTTAAATAAATTATTTTCAAAATCATCGCTATAACTAAAACGGATCTTTCTTATTTTTTGAGAGATCAATGATTTGTGCCTGTAAAATTCAGTGTTTTGAAAATTGAGATTATCGTTCGTCAACAAATAACTTCCGCTGTAATTTGTGGTAAGTCCTTTTATCTGATGTCTCACTATTGCATTATGACGAAGACCCTGGTAGTTATTTCCTTCATTAAAATAATTAACACCGTAGGTAAGCGCGGAGCCTTTTGAATTTACAATTCCAATTTCACCACTTGCAATGTTTTGATCGTTCAATAGAACAGAAGACAGTGGCCTGTTCCAGTCACGGTCAAATTCAATACTTCTAAAGCGTTCAATCTGATGAAATTGTTTTTGCAAAAATTCGTAACCGGCATTGTAAATTAATTTGGTTTGGTTTTTTAATGAATCGGTTTTTAAAATGGCCTCGTTCTTACTTGTGAATTTCACGCCACTTCCTTCGTCATTGCCTTTATCTGCGCGACTAAAACGGTTAATATCATTTTTAGTATAAACGCCTTCTGCGTTTATACTATTATTCTGCGTTAATGAATACGTAAAACCACCGGTAAGCATTTGGTTCAATTTTGGAGTTACCAATGGAATAACCGGTTCAAAACTCCCCTGCGGGATGCCATTAACAGGGGCCACCCATTGGTATACACGGCCGTTGGCCGTTGAACTCACCTGGTTATAATTTCCATGATTTACACCAACGTTACTGAATTTTAACCTATACTTTGCGCTATCAGGATTAGTACTATACACATAAACATCAGTAAATAAAATGCTATTTACCAACGTATCTACCTGCTTGTAAAAAACATCGCTGTTATTGAACGGAGCCACCTCAACACCTGTGTAAACTGCTTTATCCAATGTATCGCCAATAGCGATCAAAACATTTTTTTGCTGTTGCGATAAAGTTTGTTGCAAAGGTTTGTTCTTATTATCCTGCTCGCTATAGACATTAAAAAACATGTTTGCTTTTTTTGTTTGTACTTCTTCACTAAAGAAAAATAATGAGCGGCCATAATTACGCTCGGCGTATTGAAACTCGGCAACTATCCGTTTATCTTTTGTAATAATTTGTTTGGCCGTAAAAGTTAACTCACCGGTATTGTAATCGATGATATAATCGTTCTCTTGTCCGCGCTGTAATAATTTTCCGTCAATGTAAATTTTCTCTGTTCCACTTAAAATAATAATGAATGGTTCATTATCTGCACCACGCAAGCGATACGGACCCTGGTTGTTTTCTGTTCCAAAAAATATTTGTCGCGAGAATTTACCACGTGATACAGCACCTGCCACTTGTGTTTTAAAAATCAGCGGTTTTTTGGAAGTACTATCCGCATAAATATTTTCGAGATAGGCACCCTGTGCACGCTTATAAAAACTCATGAAATATGAATTTTGTGGACGCGACAATTGATAATCACCTACAACCAATTTTGTAGTTGCGTTGTTTAATTGAATATATACTTTATCAAATTCCTGTAGCTGCGCTGTTGTTCCATCGGCCTGGAAAGGAATATTATTATCTGTTGCAACCAGCACCATATCAATTTCCGGTGTAAGCTTACCGCTTACCTGCAAATTTAAATTGGAGTTTACAACAACGTCCTGATTATTACCGAATGAAATACCGCGACTGATATTTCCGTTCTTATTTAAGCCATCGTTTTGAAATAACTGATCTTGTTTATTGTTAACATTGTTGTAATTAATTGTGTAAGGATTATTTGGTTTAGAAAGATCGGTATATAAAGCACTAGGGTCTTTATGAAAATATTTATGCTCGAAATTATATGGGAAGCGTTTGTACGAAACTAAAATACTATCAGGTCTTTTTCCTGAAAAAATAAGTGCGTGCATTTTATAATTTATTAATGGTGTATTAGCTGAATCGGGAAAAGTTTTAAAATTAATGCTGCCGGGAACTAAACTTAAACTATCCAAAACCAAAGTATCGGCAACAGAACTATAAAGTTTTTTTTGATTGGGATTAAATACCTGCGCCGTTCCTTTTAAAATAATAAAAGAAAACACCATTAGAATGCCTAAGCGCCGCAAATACACCATATTATAACGTTTTTAAAGATACAAAATTGTATTAAACGTGGGGTTTTTAGCCTGAAATAGAGGCAATTAAAAGATTTTTTTACTCCAAAAGAATAACCTTGTATTCTTTTTGAGTTTTCCTTTTTTTATGGTAATTTAATCTCATCCAAAATTACTAAAATGAAAAAGACTCTTTTTTTTGTATTGTTTACTTTAGCATTTTATGCTAATACCAATGCGCAGGATAAAATAAAGTTGAAAACCGGGGCTATAGTTAAAGCAAGAGTATTAAAAGTTTCGGGAACCGAAATTACTTATTATAAGATCTTTAAATTAAAAGATCCAAAATTAAAGATGCCAAAATCGGATGTGGATTATATTCAGTATGAAAACGGGAAAATTGTTTACATGGGCAAAAACATTGCTAAAAAAGGTACTGCAGCCAATCCAACTAAAAAAACCACTACCAAGAAAACAACAACAAAGAAAAAATAAAGATCAGGGCTTATTTAGGCAATCAGAAATTTTTCTTTCACTTATGGAATCGAGGTCGTTTCCATGTTTTTCCTGCTCTTCAACTGTCCAGTTAACAATATCATTATTAAATATCTGAAATTCTTCGTAATATATTTGAGTAATGCTATCTTTTGTAAAAACACCGTTGTTTAACATTAAAGCAAATTGTTTTTCTTTTGCCTTGGTTTGAAACGACTCGCCAACAGCTATTTTTGTTCTAATATTGTTTTCGTTTACAAAGTAAAATTCATCATCAATAACCCCGGAAGTGTTTTTAGAATTAACCATTAAAATTCCATCCGCCGGTATATTAAGGATCATTCTTTTATTTTCAAAAGCCGGTACGATCCCGCAAGGCAAGCCGTAAACTATTCGAAATTTACCATTAAAGTTTTGAGGAATAATATACGTGGTTGGCATTCTTTTTGGTCTGAAAAAATCACAAAGATTATAGCCAACAAGTAAAAATACAATAGGTAAAATAAGGCTCAATACTTTTGTTTTGATTTTTTTACCCGAAACTATTACAATTACAGCGCCTATACAATAAAAAATAAAACCAAATAAAAGAAAATAAGCGTTTAAAAAGCAGATAATAATTGATAATACAATTATTGCCATACCAATTATATATTTTTTGTCTTTCAAGATTTATTTTTTTAATTCAGCTATTGTTAAATAAGTCATAAGGCCAACACCGGTTTCCAGTGCACTTTCATCAATATTAAAAGTTGATGTATGTACGCCTGATGTAATTCCTTTTTCTTTATTTGCAGTACCTAATCTAAAAAAACAGCTTGGTACTTTTTGAGTAATGAATGCGAAATCTTCTGCGGTCATTCGTAAAGGCAACTCTTCCACATTTTCTTTTCCTAAAAAATTTTGAGCAGAAGCGAAACAAGCATCTGTAAGATCTTTATCGTTCACTAAAAAAGGATAACCTTTTTCAATACGTAAAACTGAATCAACTTTATACTTTTCTGAAATTGTTTTTACAATTTTTTTTAATTGCAGATGAACACTTTCTCTCCACTTTTCATCCATCGTTCTGAAAGTGCCGGCCAATTCTACTTTTTCGGGAATAACATTAGTAGCACCTTTACCTTCTATTTTACCAAAAGCAATAACCGTTGGAATATTTTCTCCCGTTGTTCCTGCTAACGCATCTGGCTGCATGTATTGCTTATTGATCTCCAATAAAATTTCTGACGCAATTATTAAAGGATTTATATACTCCGCAGGCATAGCCGCATGGCCACCTTTTCCATTCACAGTAATATATAATTCATCGGTACTTGCCATATACATACCGCTTTTAAAACCAACTTTGCCTGTTTCCATACCTGGAAAAACATGCAATGCAATAGCTTTATCTACTTTTGGGTTTTCGAGAACACCTGCCTGGATCATTAAACTGGCGCCTCCGGGCAATACTTCTTCGCCGGGTTGAAACATAATTTTTACAGTGCCTTCAAACTCACCTTTTAATTCGTTTAAAATAAAAGCAGCGCCTAATGCAATAGAGGAATGGACATCATGTCCGCAAGCGTGCATCACACCAGTGTTTTCAGACTTATAGTCAACATTATTCTTTTCTTCGATAGGCAGTGCGTCCATATCAGCACGTAATAAAATTGTTTTTTTATCGGGATTTTTTCCTTTTATCAAAGCAACAATTCCGGTCTCCACATAACCTGTTGTAAATGAAATACCGGCTTCTGTTAATTGTTGTTGAATAAATTTTGAGGTTTCGAATTCTTTAAATGATAATTCAGGATGTTGGTGAATGTGCCTTCTTATTTCGAGAACTTTAGGAAAAATAGTTTTAGCTAAAGTTTTTATTTTGGTGTTAAGCTCCATTACTTATTCCATAACATTTTTACGCCCACCAATATCATTACAACAGCAAATATCTGTTTTACGATTTTAGTATCAATAGCGATTGCCGTTTTACTTCCAAAATAACTTCCTACAAAAAAAGTAATGGCCATTATAGCGGCGAATTTAAAATCTATGTTTCCTGCTTTATGATAATTGTAAACGCTTAATAAACCAATTGGCAGTAAGAACATAAATATTGCAGTGCCTTGTGCGGTTTTTTGATCCATGGCCAGTAAATACACTAAAACCGGAACAACGATTATACCGCCCCCTATACCTACCAAACCACTAAGAAAGCCGGCTACAAGGCCAACACATAAAAGGATGATAATTGTATTTGTCATATATTTTTTAAAAATCTGTAGCTAAAGATACGCCAACGATCTTTTTCTGAACTTCCCAGTTATCAATACCCCAACCAAGATCTACTCTAACAAAATACCCTAATAAACGCGAACGGAAGCCAAAACCTATACCACCCACCAAAGGATTTTTTGGATTATTTACTGTAACAACAATATTACTTCCTTCGTATGGATACACATTTACATTCTCTGTATTTTCCTTACTTAGAGGGTTCCAACCTGTCCAGGCCATACCAAGATCTGTAAAACCAATTACCTGGAAATTATTTAAGAAATCGGAACGTAAAGGATAATTGATAAGATAACGCACAAGCGGTATGCGTAACTCTGAATTAAAAACAACAAAGTTATTTCCGTTACGAATGTTTTGTTTAAAGCCACGCATGTTTGTTGCAATAGTTTGAAAACCGTATTGCTCAGGTTTTACAATATTAATATTACTATTGAAAGATGGATTTAACCAATTGTCAACTCCACCCAAATAAAATATTAATCGATCAGTACCTAACGAATTACCACCTGCTAAACGGTTACACCAGGTGATCTGGCGATGTACTTTTTGATAATGTCTTGCGTCAAAACCAGAAGTAATCAAATTTCTGTTCTTGTCATCTTTTATTTGCCAATACTCGCCCCATACTTTAAAACGGAAACCATTCATGATGTTTAACATCACATTACGCGTATTATCAAAACAATATTCTAACCTGGCACCTGCCATGTTTTGATATTGTGGTTTCAAGGGCAAAGAAAAATCTCCGTTAGACAGTGGCATATACCTGTCATTCCTATATAACAAGGCGGCGCGTACCGAAGAAACCGGGTTAAAAGGATATTTTATTCTATAACTTAAAGTTTGTGTATTTACTTTTGCAAAAAAATCAGAGATAAGCTCTGGCGCAATTGCAACACGCGCAAATGTTTGCCTATCAAAAATTACCTGGTGATCCCATTGACGTTTACGTCCTTCCCACGAAAGCATAAACTCATTATCCAACGAAGGATTTATTCTGAACCCACCAATAATACGCTGATCTTCGAATAGATCACTAATTGCAACTTTGGTTAAAAAATTAAAGCCCGGATTTAAATATAATGGTGATCCGCCACCGGCAAATACCTGGTAGTTATTTGCGAGGAAAGAGTTATCAAATTGCGTAACTACATAATCGGTATAAAACGAAGTGAAATAATTTTTTTGAATAGGAAAACGAAATTGATCGTTTGGCTTTTTAGAAGTAGTATCTTTTTTTAATGAAACACTATTATTGTCGGTTACAGTTTCGGTTTTAACCGCATTGTTTTTATCCCCTTCAAACTTGTAATTGTCAAAATCAATTCCATTAGTGTTAGCCTCCTCTTTTTTAGGAGGTGTTATTGTTTGTGCTGGCTTTGGCTGAGAATTCTCCGAAATATCTACTAATACCGGTCGTGCCGACATTTTTGCCCAGGTTGACTGCGGTGCTTTAATATTTATTTCGTTCAACTTATTAATTGGTGTTACCAGCAACATATTCTTTCCATTAGCATAAATAACTTCGCCAACATGCGTGCCATTATCATTGATATGGTGCTCCAAAATATTCCTGTCGAAATTGGTAATAGGTTTCGATTTAAAAAAATAACGGTAATGCTCTGTTGTATCTACAAACGAAATAGAACTATCAAACTCAGCAATGTAACGGTTATAAATTCCGTTCTTCTCACTTAAATAACAAATATAATTATTGTTGTATGCCTGTGGTTGTGTTTCGTTTGTTTCAGGTGTATTGCTAACTCTCACCAATGTTTTGTTGGTGAAAGGATATTGCGCCATAAAAAGATCTGAATTTCTATTTATCTTATAAAAGTATTTTGCATCATCACTTGCTTTAATTGTATCATTAAGACGATTACTTTCAAATACAATTTGTTTATTGCCTTTAATAAATACGGGATTATTGTCATCCCAAATATCATTAGTTAACTGTTCTATAGCACTTGTGTTTAAAGAGAAAACAAAAATATCGCTTTGACCTTTTCCTTTTTTAACCGCGCTTATTGCTAATCTTTTTCCATCCGGACTAAAAGAAAAACTATTTACCTTTTCAAATCCGGGTAAATTGCGTGTTACTTTTTCTCCTTTTTCAAGATCAACTGAGCGTATTACCAACTGATCCTTTTTTTCATAGATCATAAATACAATGCCACCGTTTGGATGCCACCCTAATAAAGGATAATTATAATCGGGTACCTGTTCTAATTTCGGATCGAATTTTAATAAACGTTTTTGTTTTTTCTCACCAATTGTTTTTACATAAACACGTAATTGATTTAATTCATTTCTCGCATAAATAACCTGTTTACCATCCGGACTAACTTTTAATTGGTAATAATGGCGGAAAGTTTTATACTTTTTTAAAACACTATTGTTATTGATGGGTGATTTACGAAGAGAATCTTTATTCATAAATAATCTCCGGTTATAGGCATCAGTAAAATCGTAAACCAAATTAGAAAGCGAAACACCAAGTACAAATAAAAATGCGTTATCGGGACTACGTGTTACCCTTGTCATATAAAGTATATTAGGAATCACCGCTTCGCCGTAAGACTCAACAATATATGCCCATAACGAATGACCCGCCATTACAGCTTCCTGACCTTCCAGTTTATTGAACTTTGTTAAGTGGTCATTCTTGATAGCATCATAAGTATAATTATCAGTATAAGAAGTTGTGCCTTCTGAAATATAACTCACCAAACCTTTTACATACCATGATGGAAGATTTAATAATGTTGAATTACGCACCATTTCGCGCGCGTTACCACCATACAAAATCTGATTGATAAGAATTTGAGCAAGACCTGCTTTTATTTGAATATCCAATTCGGCATGCGAACCATTAAAGAACACAAACATTTTGTTGCCAACAATTTTAGTCATACCACCAATGTTGGTTTGCTCATCAGAACTTAAACCAATATTACTTTGCTTAAAATCGTTTTGATTGTTGTAAACAATGATGTTTATTTTTTCTTCACTTTGGTAATCTAATTTTTTTTCTAAAGCAGGAAGGATATTATTTACGGAAACAGAAACGTATTTGGAAATTTCGCCGCCACCCTGGTAAGAATAAATACGGTAACGTTCGTAGTCAAAATAGGTCCAGTTAAAATTTTGGTATTGAATACGGTTCTTGCCAAATTCCATTTGGTGCCCATAATTAAACTGTGCCTTTACTAAAACTGAAGAAAAGAGTAAAAAAGAAAGTATGTATCGCTTCATTAAATTCATTGCATGCAGAACATTAAAGATACGTAATTTGTTTAATTTTATTGTGCTAACCGTGCAATAAATTAACTTACTCTAACATTTTAAGATCGCCAACTGCATTACCCGCTATGCCTTTGATTGAGCCATAAAACTGGGTTGTGTTCAGCAGTACTTTATCGAGTTGTTTTTCACGCTCTTTCCAGATCTTTTCCATTTGTATCTTTTCGCGGGTAATACCATCCTTAAGTGCTAAAAACCCTTCTACAACCGCCTCGATATTTTGCCTGAACTCATTGGAAGTAAGATAATTATACAAAAGCTGCATTTTTTCACCTTTATTTTCCTGGCTTACTAATACCGCATGCCCCTTTAAAAGACCATCCCGCAGGATATAGGAAACTGCTTTTACATCGGCAAAACGGCAGATCCACACCCCATCCTTCAAACCAAAATGTTCCATATCTTTTGGAAGAACTTCAGTAACAATAACAGCAATATCAGCCTGTTGGGCACGCATGTCTTTTTTTAATTTTTCTATCCATTCATTTGTAAAAGCCTTTGTACGCTTGCTTTCATAAATGATCCTTCCACACACATCGCCAATATTATTTTTCACATATTGCACGCAATCTGCGCCCTTAATACCTTTAGCCACTTCTTCGATCATATCAAAAGGAAAAGTGGCTTTTAAAAGTTCTTCCAGGGCCAATTCCAACACCTCACCCTGTAATTGCATACTGCCCTGCTCGGCTTTACGGCGCATGGTTTCGGCTAGTTCAACCTGGTCAGATAATTTTTTTTCAAGCTCTTTTATTTTAAGATCCGAACGTTCGCCTTCCATTTTTCTAACACGGTCTTCTATCTCTTTCTGACGCACCAACATTTGCTTTTCAAGATCAAGCTTAAGGCTTTCTTCGCGCTCTTTAATTTGCTTTTCCTTTTGCATCAGCTCTAACTCTTTTGCCTGGCTTTCTTTTAGCTTTTGTGATTTTTCGGTTAATTCTTTGTTAAGCATTTCCATTTGCAAGGCTGCTTCAGAGGCTGCTTTTTTAATAGCTTCTTGCTCCAATTGGATCTTTGCAAGACGCAATTTATCTGCCAGAACTTTATCCTGGTTCTCTGCCTGGGTTTTAAGAAGCCCTGCATCCTTTGCCAATTGAGCCTTTTCAGCCTCTATCTTCTTCTGATCTTCATTAAAACGTTTAAGATATCTGCCTTTTATCTCTTCTTCAAACTTTTGCGACAGTGCGCTCTCTATCGGGAACTCATGTTTACAATTTGGGCAGGTAATTGTTGAATTGTTGCTCATAACAAAGTATGGTTTTATGTAAATTTACGCTTTATAGTTTTTTAATTTGTTTGTTTTTATTAAAACATTAATAACATGAAAGAATTGGTTTTAGTGAGACATGCAAAAAGTGATTGGGGAAATGAAACCTTGAAGGATATAGACCGGCATTTAAATGAAAGAGGCTACGAAGATGCTTATCTTTTAAGCAAATGGTATCAAAAAAATCATTCTATGCCGGATCTTATTATTTCGAGTACTGCAACCCGGGCACTTAATACTGCTCTTATTTTTGCGCGCGAATTAGAATTTAATATGGTAAACTTTACATTAGAAAAAAAAATTTACGAAAGCAAAGCGTCCACACTTTTATCAGTTATAAAAAAACAGGAAGATACAAAAAACACAATACTATTGTTTGGACATAACCCAGGCATTACCGATCTTTTTAATGAATTAAGCAAAGACGTTTATTTTGATAACATACCAACCTGCGGCATTGTGAGCCTAGGTTTTGACACGAATTCGTGGAATGAAATCTCTGTTGAAAATTCTAAATTAAATTATCAGCAATTTCCAAAAGAATATAAAAATTAATAAGTACTTAAAAAACAGAATGGCAAAAAAAGAAGTTCCATATATCAATCGCGAAATAAGCTGGCTGTCTTTTAACGAGCGCGTATTGCAGGAAGCAGCAGATCCAACAACCCCGCTTATTGAACGCTTAAAATTTTTAGGCATCTTTAGCAATAACCGCGATGAGTTTTATCGCGTACGTGTTGCTACAGTAAGGCGTTTAGCCAAACTTGGAAAAAAAGCCCTGGCTTTTTATGATGAAGATCCGAAAGAATTATTAACGCGTTTGCAACGCCGCGTAATTGAACAGCAAATTAAATTTGAAAATGTTTACCAGGAAATTTTAAGAGAGCTTGCCATCAATGATGTTTTTATTATTAACGAAAAACAATTAATACCAACGCAGGCCAGTTACGTAAAAGAATATTTTCGCGAGGAGATCGTATCTACTTTATTCCCGGTAATGATAGATGATACAAAACCTTTTCCTTTCTTAAAAGATAAGGCAAGCTACCTGTATCTTAAATTAGAATCGATCGTTAACAAACAAAAAAATAAATTTGCGATCATTGAAATTCCTTCGAAAATAATTTCGCGTTTTGTGGTATTACCAAAACAAGGCAACAAACATTTTATTATGTTGTTAGACGATGTTATTCGTTTTAATACCGATCAGATCTTTGATGTATTTGGTTTTAGAACGGTTGAATCTTACAATATAAAATTAACGCGCGATGCTGAGCTTGACATGGATAACGATGTAAGCAAAAGCATGATCGAAAAAATATCTAAAAGCGTAAAAGCCCGTAAACAAGGTTTACCTGTAAGGTTTGTATATGATGCTGCTATGCCAAATGACATGTTACGTTACATTATGAAAAAATTAGGAATGGCAAAAAAAGACAATGCTATTCCCGGTGGACGTTATCATAATTTTAAAGACTTTATTGGCTTTCCAAAGTTGGGTGAAAAATCGTTAACCTATAATAATCCGCCTTTATTACAACATAAATATTTGATCAATAACCCGCTTTCTACTTTGCGTGCTATAAAAAATCATGATATTTTATTGCATTATCCTTATCACACTTACAATCACATTATCACACTACTACGTGAAGCCTCTATTGATCCAATAGTTGAAACAATTAAAATTACTTTGTACCGTGTTGCAGATTCATCAAAAATTGCCAACGCCTTAATTAATGCTGTTAAGAATGGAAAAAAAGTAACTGTGTTAGTTGAATTACAGGCGCGCTTTGATGAAGAGAATAATATTTACTGGGCCAACAAATTACAAGAAGAAGGCGCAAAAGTAATTTACGGTGTGCCCGGATTAAAAGTGCATTCAAAATTATTTTTGATCACTACACGCGAAGGTGGCAAAGAGGTAAAATATGCACATATTGGTACCGGCAACTTTAACGAAACAACTGCGCGCATTTATACCGATTTTTCTTTGCTAACCTGTAACAAGCTGATAACAGAAGATCTGGCAAAGGTGTTTGATTTTTACGAGAACAATTTTAAAGTGCAGAATTTTAAAACACTTGTTGTGGCACCGTTTTATATGCGTAAAGAATTTACTGAGCTGATACAAAAAGAAATTCAGAACGCTAAAAGCAAAAAGCCTGCTGCCATAACTTTAAAAATGAATAGCCTTGTAGATAAAGAAATGATCGAAAAGCTTTATGAAGCAAGTAAAGCGGGTGTAAAAATCACACTGATCATAAGAGGCGCTTGTTCGCTTGTAACTGATTTTGAAGGCTGGAGCGATAATATTAAAGCTTATAGTTTGGTAGATAAATATTTAGAGCACGCCCGTATTTTTATTTTTCATGATAACGGCAACGAAAAAATATTTCTTTCATCAGCCGATTGGATGAGCCGTAACCTCGATAGTCGCAGCGAAGTAGCGGTTCCGATATTTGATGAAGAAATTCGTTCGCAGTTAAAAGAGATCATTCGTATACAATTATCCGGCAATACAAAAGTGAGGATCATTGACAGGAAACAAGAGAACTTTTATAAAAAAGCAAAACCGGGTGAGAAAAAAGTAAGGGTACAGGATGAGATCTATGCTTTTTTAAAAACCGATAAAGAGAAATTTCTGAATTTAGGTAAATCAAAAAAAATAATTTATAACTAATGGTCTTTGCAGCAATAGATATTGGAAGTAACGCGATGCGTTTACTATTTTGCCGCGTTTATATTGTAGATGGTAAACCGCACTTTAATAAAGAAGAACTTTTCAGGATGCCAATTCGTTTAGGTGAAGACGTTTTTACAATAGGGAAGATATCCGATCAAAAAACCGAAAAATTACTTACCGCTTTAAGAGGTTATGCTGAATTAATAAAAGCTTATGGCGTTGAAGGCTACAGGGCTGTTGCTACCAGTGCCATGCGTGATGCAAGTAATGGTGCGCAGATCATCTCACGTATTAAAGCAGAGGCAGGATTGAATGTGGAAATTATTGATGGTAAAAATGAAGCTTCCTTAGTATTCTCAAATCACATTGAAGAAATATTAAACCCACGTTTTGCTTATTTATATATTGATGTAGGTGGCGGAAGTACTGAGCTTACTTTGTATTTTAATAACAAAGTAGTGGCTGCTAAATCTTTTAACATTGGCACCGTAAGGATGTTGTTGGATAAAGTTGATAAAAATGAATTTGAAGAAATGAAAGCCTGGTTAAAACGCAATACCGTTGGCATTCATCCTTTAAGCGCTATTGGCTCAGGTGGCAATATTAATAAGATCTTTAAAATGAGTGGTAAAAAAGAAACCAAACATTTAAGCTACGAAAAATTAAAAGGTATTTACGATATGTTGTGTTCATATACTTACCAGGAACGCATTGAACGCTTAGACCTGAAGCCTGACAGGGCCGATGTTATTGTGCCTGCAGCAAAAATATTTTTAACCATTATGAAAAGTGCAGATATAGAAAAAGTATATGTACCACAAATTGGTTTATCGGATGGATTGGTGCATGAGATGTATGAAAATCATAAAAAAGTAAAATAAATAATTTGTTCATTCACAATTTTATACTGTTTCTTTCTTTCGGCATCACCGATGCGGTAGACATTTTACTCGTGGCCGTTATTTTATACCTGGCCTACAATTTAGTAAAAGGCACTTCTGCCGTAAATATTTTTATTGGTTTAGCGTTTATTTATTTTGCCTATATCATTATTAAAGCGTTCGACCTTAAATTGCTTTCTTCTATCATAGGCAAATTTGTGAATGTAGGCGTAATTGCAGTAATGATCGTATTTCAGCAGGAGATAAGGAAGTTCTTATTATATATTGGCTCTAATGAGTTTTTACGAAATAAGAATTGGAAAAATATCTTTAAACGCAATTTCACAAATACAAACGATAAAGAAATTTATTTAAATATTGATGCAGTTGTAGAAGCCTGTTTTAATATGAGCGAAACCAAAACCGGGGCTTTAATAATTATTGCCAGAAAATCGGATCTTAAATTTTTTATCAATACCGGCGATCATTTAGATTCAGGTTTAACAAGTCGGATGCTTGAGAATATTTTCTTTAAAAATTCGCCTTTACACGATGGCGCCGTAATTATTCACAACAATCGCATTGTTGCCGCACGCTGCGTTTTACCAGTAACCGAAAAAGAAAATTTTCCGGCCAATTACGGTATGCGCCACCGTGCGGCCGTTGGTATCACTGAAAATACTGATGCATTGGCCATTTCGGTGAGTGAGCAAACCGGAGCGGTTTCGTTTACCATGCACTCTGAAATAACGCCGAATATTAATAAACAAACATTAACATTTCTGTTAGAAAAAAACCTTAAACAATTAAACTAAAAAATAGTAATTTCAAAAAAAATTTAAAGAATGAATATTTCAGAAGACAAAGCAGTAACAGTTAATTATTATTTAACTGCAAGTAAAAATAATCAACCGGAAGAATTAATAGAACAAACTTCAACCGAGCATCCATTTGTTTTTTTATTTGGATTTGGCGGCGTGCTACCCGATTTTGAATCTAATTTAAGTGGTAAAAAGAAGGGAGATAAATTTGATTTCCATATCGGATCAGAAAAAGCTTACGGTATCTTCGAAAAAGATTACGTTGTAAAAATTGACAAAAACGCTTTTGAAGTGGATGGCAAATTTGACGATGAGCGTATTAAACTAGGTGAGGATGTAGAGATGAACGATGCAGACGGCAACCAGTTAGTGGGTAAAGTTTTAGAAATTACCGATGAGCATGTAGAAATGGATTTTAATCATCCTTTAGCAGGATTTGATCTTCATTTTATTGGTGAAGTTTTAGATGTACGTGAAGCTACGCAGGAAGAGCTTGATCATGGCCACGTTCACGGCCCGGGTGGACATCATCATCATTAATAAATAGATTTAATTCTAAAATCTAAGCATGAAAAAAGTATTACTTTTATTTATATCGGTATTATTTTTTTCATGCAATCATTCTTATTTCCATTTTGATGAAGTAATACATTATCATAAAGATATTTCCTCATCAGATATCGGCAACATGCAGATGGATAACCAAAGAAATAAAGACACTACCATTTCTAAACTTGTTTATCTATTAACGGCGTACAGCTATCCCGAAAAATTAACTGATGTTGATTATCTAAAAATCTTAGCAGAAAATTTTGATAAAAAAGTAGTAGATGAGAAATACTATGACACTTTAAGAAGTAAAGTTTTTATTAAAATTAAGCTTGATTCTTATGAAGAATACTTATGTATTGCACATTACCGAGACGTTCTTATAATGAAAAAAGATGGAAAAATAACAGGAATTGCTAAAATTTGCTTCGACTGCCGGCAATCTTATTTTCTTGGATCCAGCTCACAAAAAAGTTTGGTAACCAGAGAACAATTTGAAAACCTAAAAAAAATACTTAAAGTTCAGTAAAATATAAAATTTTAATCTTTCCGTTTACTCACAGATCCCAGATCATACTTTAATTTTACGATGCGTGTGATCTTTTATCTTGCGTTAGCACACATAGTGTCTCCCTCTTGAGGGAGTGTCCGGAGGACGAGGGAGGAAAATAAATCATTGGAAATAATTTTCGAACCCTTTTTTAAATGCAAAATCCTCCTCCGTCGCTTCGCGCCACCTCCTCAAGAGGAGGATACTGTACGCTTAAAAAATAAAAGATTTGAAAATAAATTTATTGTTCAGTTTTACTCACAGATCCCAGATCATACTTTAATTTTACGATACGCATGGTTTTCGCGTTAGGATCACGAATGATAAACGAATTTAATAAATCGTTATTTGAATCGGTTATATAACTTATCTCTTTTACCAAATAATCTCCTTTAAAATGCTTTTCGGTATACAGCTCTTCATTCTTTTTATCGTACTCGTAAGTAATGGTCATATCCACCGTATTATTGGCATTGCCTTTAAATTTTGCTTTTGACAAACGCTTTCCGTCATATTCAAACCTATGTTCCTGCATGATCCAGGATGCAACGGTATAATTCTCAAAGATCTCTTTCTTCCTGCCTAAGCTATCATAATTGGTTACTACTTCTTTGTAAGACCTGTTCTCGTTATTGATGTAAGTACATTTTGTTTGTCCGGAAGAATATTTGGTATACTGAAAACTATCTTCGCTTAACAACACCTGGTTCCCTAAAATAAAGATCGACTTGTCTTTGCTATTATTAGTTTCTTTAAACCGTAATTCCTTTGTAAGATTGCCAACGCTATCGTAACGGTAATAACGACTCTCGTAATAATTAAAACCATCGTGGTAACGCTTTAAAATTAAACGATCGTTATTGTAAAAATAACTTGTGCTAACGGTATCGTAAACATAAAAATTAATGATCCTGGTTCCGCCGTTACTGATCTTTCTTCGTTTTCTGTAAACAGGTGGCGTTGTAATTTCTTTTTCAACCGTTTGAATAATAGTTGTAAAATAATAGCGCGATAATTTTCCGTTCGTATCAAAATCATACGACTCTATTAAACTTTTATCGATCGCTACTTCAAAATCTTTTTTATCGAGAATATCAAAAGTGATACGCCTGATATTATTAGCTTTAATAACATCCGGATTAAACTGATGTTGTTTTTCAAAAGCAGTTTCGGTCGTTGGTAATAATACCTGCGCTTTTGCTATAGAGCAAACTAAAAAAAGTATGAAAAAAAGTTTATCCAAGTTGTAAAAGTGCTTCTTCTATCGTTTCAACCGGTTGCTTACAGCTTTGTTCTTCGCAAACATAGATCATTGTTTTTTGCGAATTAAATCTACCTGTAAGTAAGGGTAAAGACGAGTCTTTGGCGCTAACTGCTAAAATCGCATTTGTTAAGCCTTGTGCGTAGAGGGCCAGCAACTTTTCATTAACATTTTTACCAACAATAGCTATTTCCTTAAAAGGATAAAGCAGGTGAAGCGCCAAACACCCCCAGTTGCTATATCCGGGGCCATATTGCTTAATCTCGTTAGCAACACAATTTAACATTTTAGAGGCCCTTTTCGTCCATTCTTCCATACCAAAATGGGCACCGAGGTAAAATAAATTAAGCGCCATTTGTGAGTTGGAGGCTGGAATAACGTTATCACTTACTTCAGAAGTGCGGGCTACCAATTGTGACGATGAATTATTAGTGTAATATAAAAGATCGCTTTTTTGATTGGCAAATTGTTTTAAAGCAATAGTGGTTAAGTTTTTTGCCTTTAATAAATAATCTTCATCCTGCGTGATAAGATAAATATGTTGCAATGCCTCAATTGTAAAAGCATAATCATCTAAAAACCCATCAATTTTTGCTTTACCGTTTTTATAAGTACGCAATAAAGTTTCATCAGCATTAGATAATTTATTTAAAATAAAATTTATAGATGATAAGGCAATTTGTTTGTATTCGTCAATTCCAAAACTTAAATAAGCTTTTGCATAAGCCGTACACATTAATGCATTCCACGATGTAATAGCTTTATCATCCAGGCCCGGCATGATCCTGCTTTTTGATTCCTGCTTTAAAATATCTTTGCAGGCATTTATTTTTTCGTTGAGCTGATCGGGCGTTAAATTAAATTTACTTAATGTTTCGTGTAAATTTTCGGCGCGCATTAAAATATAGTTACCATGTTCCCAATAGCCAGTATCGTTTATTTCATAATAAGATGCAAACACATCATAGTACTCACCCAAAAGATCTTTAAGGTCTAATTGGTTCCACACATAATATTTTCCTTCTTCACCATCGCTATCGGCATCAAAAGCAGAATAAAAACAACCTTCTTCCGTATACCAATATTGTTGAACAAAAGACAAAGTATCCATCGCGATCTCTTTATACAATTTATTTTTTGTAAGTGTATATGCTTCGCAATACAGAGAAACAAGCTGAGAATTATCATACAGCATTTTTTCAAAGTGTGGTACCTTCCATAAAATATCGGTACTGTATCTTGCAAACCCGCCATGCAGTTGATCGTAAATACCACCGTATGCCATTTTGGTTAAAGTAAGCTCTACATGTTTTAATAATTCTTTATCTTTATTTAAAACCGCATACCGCAGCAAATACTGGTAGTTAGAGGGCAAAGGAAATTTTGGCGCTTTATTTGGGCCGCCGTGTTCATTATCCAAACCTGTTTTCCATTTATCTATACTTGCTTTCAATAGATCTTTATCAATTGCAAGATCGTTTTGTTTTTGTGTAGTAATTAATTCTGATTGGTTGATGCCATCCGTTAAATTTTGCGCGTACTCAATAGCTTTCTCTTTATTTTCCAAATACAAATTGGATAATCCTTTTAAGATCTCCATCCATTTGCCTTTATTAAAATAAGTGCCACCATAAATTGGCCTGCCATCGGGTAATGTAAAACAATTTAATGGCCAGCCGCCCTGGCCTGTCATTAGCTGTACTGCCTGCATATACAACATATCTACATCTGCACGTTCTTCCCTGTCTACTTTAATATTAATAAAATGTTCGTTCATTAATTTTGCCACTTCTGCATCTTCAAAACTTTCATGTTCCATTACATGGCACCAATGGCAAGCGCTGTAGCCAATGCTGATAAGAATAGGCTTGTTTTCTTTTTTTGCTTTTTCGAATGCAGCATCTGTAAATGGTAACCAATTTACAGGATTGTAAGCGTGTTGTAATAAATACGGACTGCTTTCGTTTATTAAAGCATTAGGAGTTTTGTTTGTTTGGGCCATCCTATAAAGGTAACATAGCATTTTAAAACAAAAAAGCGCAGAACTGATTGCCTGCGCTTTTTAAAGATATTTTAACCAAAAAAACTAATTTTTTATCAATTTGCTATTTCCAAATAGTGTTTCGCTTTTTACTTCTATAACGTATAAACCACAAGCAAGATCTCTCACATTCATTTGATACGCGTTATTATTGATCTTATCAGAAAAAACTACCTGGCCTAAACCATTATACACTTTAATGCTGGCACCCAGTAACGAAGTTGGCGACTGAATTAAAACAAATTCAGATGCAGGGTTCGGTAAAATTGTAAGATCCAGCTTTTGACTTACTTTTTCTTTAATACCAGTAACAACCGCAAGACAACTTGGCTGATTAACCAGGTTATAAAAATTCTTTATCGCAGTGTTTTCAGTTTTCATTTTGGTAATATTCTTATGTCCTGTTGTACTGCTACTATCAAAAGTTGCAAGGATAGAAAAATCCAGATCAACAACAGCTCCCGGCAAAAATTTGAATGCACCATTGCTGATAATAAAACGTCTGTCATCGGCCGGGTTATTTTTTGCAAACTCGTTCCAGCCGGTGTTTGTTTGCGGATCACCCGGAAATGCATATGAAACATCGGGCGAAGAATTACCAACAAGATAACCCATAGAATCTCCTTTTAAATGTGT
>JACDED010000041.1:0-2618 GCA_013816615.1 Bacteroidota bacterium | reverse complement strand
AATTTAAATAATTATAATGATGTAGTGCAACTGCCGGCTCAGTTGTTTGAGGAAGAAAAGGGCCTGTATTACTATTATAGTGCATAAACTTATTGAATTTAGTTTCTTCAAGAGCTTCATCAATTAAACCATCATTATCATTGTCTATTCCATCCATTGAATCTGCTAAAGGCCCCTTTAAAACCTGGTATGAAACAATTGGCGGATGGTTACCATACGAATTTGCACCAGCATCATCAACATTATCAGAATTAAAAGCATAACCTATATTTAGCGCGGGATCACATCCAATATAATCATCCTGCGCGTTACCAATATTTACATCTGCCCAAATACCAACCATTGTTTGATTATGTTGAAATGAAGAACGGTTAATGATCTTGTAATTATAAAAGGTTGTATTGTTCAATTCAGGATAAGCAGCCAAAACTGCCGGGCAATTATAAGCATAGGCCGAAACATGCATCTCAATACCCAATGGCACACCCTGCGTTTCTGTATGTGCCGATTTTTTATCGTTAACTATATAATATATCATTTGATCGCCTTTGATCTTTGGATAATCACCAGCGTATGGATTATAAAACCCATCACTATCAACATCCACAAAAGGAGCAAGCTGTGATGCATAACCTAAACTTACATTGCCATTTCCCGGCCATGTTAAAATATCAACGGTGGGTGTAAAGGTATTGGCAGTAACCGAACCGTTAGCATAAGCAACTAAAAACTGGTTAATGTCATTTACATTTACGTTCCATACTTTATCAAAGTTGTTGGAAGTTGTATTGTCAATAGTGGCATTGGTTATATTTAATGGACCGGGCCAAAAATCAAAACCGTTTTGTCTATAGGTCATTCCTGCCATTTTAAGCTGGCCACCGGCATCAAGGCCCCCTATCCAAACAGAATTTGCAAAATTACAATGCATTCCTGAGTTTTTTGGAACTTCGTATTGAGCTGCACCTGTTACCGGGTCGCGAAACATATCGTTTCTGTTCATAATAAGGGCCTTTACATTATTAACGTCAAGATAGGCTTGTGTTTGACTGTTTAAGCCCGCTGCAAGGGCCGTAAACATAATTAGTAATTGTTTTTTCATGATTACTGTGTTTTAGTACCACTAAATTACCTACATCAAAATTAAGAATTTTTGAAATCTCATATCTGGCTGCCAAACCAACATAAATGGTTTAACGTCCTTTTTATATGATATTCCATAGAAGGCAAATATCGTTTATCAAACACATATATTTGACTTTGATTTTGACCTCTTAGAATTAATATTGTGTAATTTTACATTGTTATACTTGGCTAATGAAAAAACTATATTGGATAATTGCAATCGGACTGATAATTATTTTATCGGTAGTATTGATAAAATACATGAATGGCAATAAGCCTTTTGAAGTGTATACCCAAAAAGCATCCACACGTACCATTATTGAACTCGTATCTGCCACAGGAAAAATACAACCCGAAACGGAATTAAAATTAAGCAGTGATGTAAGCGGTGAGATAACAGAAATGATGGTGAAAGAAGGCGACCAGGTAAAAAAAGGAGACCTTCTTTGCAGAATAAAGCCCGATCTGTATGTAAGTGCCATTGACCGTGTGAATGCAAATGTAAATACAACTAAAGCTAATTTAAAAACCGCTATGGCCCAGTTAGAGCAGGCAAAAGCCGGGCTTGCCAATAATGAAGCTATGTTTAACCGTAACAAAAAACTTTTAGAGCAAAACGCTATTTCGCAACAGGAATTTGATAGTTACAAAGCACAATACGAATCGGCAAAAGCAAATGTTTTAGCACTTGAAGCCGGTGTAAGCGCCAGCCAATATAATATTCAAAGCAGCGAGGCTACTTTAAAGGAAGCCAACACCAATTTAGATAAAACATACATTTACGCGCCGGTAGATGGAACGGTTTCAAAATTAAGCGTTGAAAAAGGCGAGCGTGTAATGGGTGTTAGCGGCATGTCAAGTACTGAAATATTGCGCTTGGCAAATTTAAACGAAATGGAAGTAAGTGTTGAAGTAAATGAAAATGATATTATTAAAGTACATAAAGGTGATACCGCTTTAATTGAAGTAGATGCCTACATGGATAAAAAATTTAAAGGTATAGTAACTGAAATTGCAAATTCATCAAACAGTACAGGCATTTCGGTTGACCAGGTTACGAATTTTGTTGTAAAAATAAGATTGCTAAGAGAATCGTATCAATTTTTATTGTCAGAAACCAATCTTATTCCTTTCAGACCAGGGATGAGCGCCAGTGTAGATATTCAGACACGTAAAGTAATGAATGTAATTTCCATTCCGATACAAGCTGTTACAACAAGAAATCCTGATTCGCTAGATGTTACAAAAAACAACGAATTTGATGATCATGAAGTAAAAGTAAAAAATGATAATGAAGACAAAGATGTAAAAAAAGAAGAAGTAAAATTAAAAGAATATGTTTTTGTTGTACATACAGATGGAACCGCTAAACAAATAGAAGTAAAAACAGGTATTCAGGACAATGATCATATTGAGATAAGCTCAGGTCTTAAAGAAAAGCAGGAAGTGATCTGCGGGCCATACAGTGCTATCTCCAAAAGCTTAAAAGCTGT
>JACDED010000040.1 GCA_013816615.1 Bacteroidota bacterium | reverse complement strand
TGTTCTGGACTGAATCGTTTTTTCTTCATTTTTGATTAGGTTAATTTATTAGTTTTTTTTCTACTAACAAATAGTCCTAATTTTGGGGGAGCTTACATTATTACCAAGAGAATTGACTTCAGAAAAAGAACTAAATGATTTAAGCATGGAAGAATTAAAAAAGTTTTTAAAAACAAGCGTTGATGCTCCAGTGATTTTAAATAAAACATTAAACCCAAAAGGAAAATATATTATAATTTTTGGTATACTAACAGACACAAAATACAAAGTGCCTTTTTATTTTGGATTGAAATTAAAGACGAACAATTTTCAATCTCATAAACAGGATAGTATTACTCAGACTAAACCTCAAACCGGAAAATCGTTAATCTTACCAATTGTATTATATCTTGATAATCCTTATGTTATTCCATGTGGACAAATCTCGTTTCCCAATAAATAAATCTAAAAGTAACTTTGTAATTGTGACTAAAAACTAACGACTGTTGACTGAAAGATAAACCGCCCCTCCAACGCTATCACTCTTCGCACCAGTCACAGAACTTAGTGTATTAATCTTTTCATTTAAACGTAAATAACCTAAAAAAGCAAAGATCAATGCTTCTTTAAAATTTACAGTTTGTGCATTAGGAATAATAATTTCGCAATTTGTTTTTTCGCTTACCAATTCAATTAAATATTTATTAAAAGCGCCGCCACCGGTTACCAACACTTTTTTAATTTTATTTTTATTAAGATCGTTCGCTATCATTTGCGCAACATGTTCGGTTGCTGTTGCCAATAAATTATTCAATTCAACCCTGCTTTTTTCAATACGCTTTAAAATATTTTCAGCAAACCATTCACGGCCAATAGACTTTGCTCCTGTTTTAGAATAATATTCCAAAGCATTTAATTCTTTTAAAAGTTTAGTATTTACTTTTCCTGATCTTGCAGTTTTGCCGTCTTTATCAAAAGCTTTACCCGTTCTTTCTGCCAAAAAATTTAAGAACATATTGGCTTCGCAAATATCGTAAGCAATACGTTTGCCTTTTTTATCAAAAGAAATATTTGCAATGCCACCAATATTTAAACAGGCGTCATACTCTCCAAATAATAATTTATCACCAATCGGCACTAAAGGTGCGCCTTGTCCGCCATTGGCAACATCTAAACTTCTAAAATCACAAACGGTAGTCAATTTTGTTATCGCCGCAATCGTTGCACCACAACCAATTTGTGTACTAAATCCAAGATCCGGCTTGTGAAAAACAGTGTGTCCGTGCGAGGCAATTGCTTTTGCTTTTCGGGTACTTTTCTTTAAAAATCTGTTTATTTCTTCGCCTACTAATTTACCGTAAGAAGCGTTTACCGAGGCGTATTGCAGGGCTTTAAACGTGTGTACATTCTTTAAAGTACTGGCGCACAATTTAGTATAGGCAACTGTTTCAGCCTTAAGGATCTTGTACTTGTATTTTCCATTCTTGCTTTCAAACTCACACAGGGCAAGGTCGAGCCCATCCAGCGAAGTGCCGCTCATTAGCCCTAAAACGGTCATTTTATGTGAATTTTCTTTAGGCAAGTTTTGTTGCTTTGATAGGTGAAATCATATATATTTGCAAGGTTACAAAAATAGTATAAACCTTAAAACATAAATATAATGCATTTTGAGTTATCTGAAGAGCACTTAATGATCCAGAAAGCAGCGCGTGAGTTTGCACAAACTGAATTAAAGCCGGGAGTAATTGAGCGCGATGAACTTCAAAAATTTCCTACTGAGCAAATTAAAAAAATGGGTGAGCTTGGGTTTTTAGGAATGATGGTTGATCCTAAATACGGCGGTGGCGGTATGGATGCTATCTCTTATGTTTTAGCAATGGAAGAAATTTCTAAAATAGATGCTTCCTGCAGCGTTGTAATGAGTGTAAATAATTCCTTAGTTTGCTGGGGACTTGAAACATTTGGAAACGAAGAACAAAAACAAAAATATTTAGTGCCTTTGGCTAAAGGTGAAAAAATTGGCGCCTTCTGTTTATCAGAGCCAGAAGCAGGTAGCGATGCCACTTCTCAAAGAACTACTGCAATTGATATGGGTGACCATTATTTATTGAACGGTACAAAGAACTGGATCACGAATGGTAACAGCGCATCTACTTATTTAGTAATTGCACAAACAAATGTTGAAGCTGGTCACCGTGGTATCAATGCTTTAATTGTAGAAAAAGGAATGCCCGGATTTACAGTTGGACCAAAAGAAAATAAAATGGGTATCCGCGCAAGCGATACACATTCATTAATGTTTACAGATGTAAAAGTGCCAAAAGAAAACCGTATTGGTGAAGATGGTTTTGGTTTTAAATTTGCTATGAAAACTTTAAGTGGTGGCCGTATTGGCATTGCTTCTCAGGCTTTAGGTATTGCAAGTGGCGCTTATGAATTAGCATTAGCCTATTCAAAAGAGCGTAAAGCATTTGGTAAAGAAATTTGTAACCATCAGGCCATTCAATTTAAATTAGCAGATATGGCTACAAAAATTGAAGCGTCACGTTTATTAATTTATAGAAGTGCGTGGTTAAAAGACCAACATTTACCTTTAGATAAAGAAAGTGCAATGGCAAAAGTATTCGCAAGTGAAACCGCTATGTGGGTTACTACAGAAGCAGTTCAAGTGCACGGTGGTTATGGTTACGTAAAAGAATACCATGTTGAGCGTTTAATGCGCGATGCAAAGATCACGCAGATATATGAAGGAACGAGTGAAGTGCAACGTATTGTTATTTCAAGAGCGGTATTAGCTTAAGATCAATTTATTTTAAATTTATTAAAACCTCTTTATTCATTTAAAGAGGTTTTTTTATTTACCCAACAAAAAATACCTCTTTTTAGGTATTTATATTATAGACAGATTTCAGCATCTTTACGTAACTAAAATTTACTTAATGAAAAAACTATTTATTGTTGCCTCAGCATTTTTTTTAACATTTGCAGCTTGCAAAAAAGATAAAAAAACAGATCCGGAACCAATACCAACACCTGTTACACCGGCAGATCCGAATGCAAGTCAAAAACAACAAGCAAAAGAAACGTATGCTAAGCTTGCATTTGCTATGTATGACGACAGTTACCAGGGTGCAATTAATTTAAAAAACAAAATTACCGCGTTCTTAGCTAACCGCACGTCGCAGAATTATACTGATTGTAAAACAGCATGGTTATCTGTAAGAGATATTTATGGCTTAACCGAAACTTTTAGATTTGTTGATGGCCCTATCGATAATCCCGCAGATGGACCTGAAGGTTTTATCAATGCCTGGCCAATGGATGAGGCTTTTGTTGATTATGTTGTGGGAAGTCCAACGGTTGGTATTATCAATAACGCAACAACGTATCCAACAATTGATGAAGCTACATTATTATCTGCAAATGAAAATGGTGGAGAAAAAAATATCTCATTAGGTTTTCATGCTATTGAGTTTTTATTATGGGGGCAAGATCTTTCTGCAACAGCAGCAGGTATGCGTCCTTACACAGATTATCTTATAACCGGCGGAACTGCTGCTAACCAAATGCGCAGAGCACAATATCTTTCAGTTACAATGGATATTTTAATTGCAGGTTTAAAACAAGTGAAGGATGCGTGGGATCCAACAATTAGCGGAAATTACCGCGAAACTTTTGTTGGCATGGATAATAATACTGCGATCAGAAAAATGTTTAACAGTTTAAGCGTACTTGCAGGTACTGAATTATCAGGCGAGCGCATGCAAACAGCTTACGATAATTCTGACCAGGAAGATGAGCACAGTTGCTTTTCTGACAACACTCATAAAGATCTTTATGCAAACGCAAAAGGTATGGAAATTTTATTTAAAGGTTCGTATACAAGAACTAATGCAACAGTAGTAAGTGGTTACTCTTTAAAAGACCTTTCTGATCTTTACGATAGCAGCAAAAGCACTGATCTTGTAAATGCTATAAGCAACTCTATTACAAAAATAATTGCAATTCCTGCACCGTTCGATCAGGCTATTCTTGGTGCTTCGCCAGACAGGCCAAAAGTTTTAGCAGGAATTAATGCTTTATTAGATCAGGACACTAAAACAAAAGCAATTGCTTTAGCTTTAGGAATTCAATTGTAATAAAACTTATTATACTTTTTCAACCGTTAATTTTATTATTTGACAGAGTTTTTTACTTTAATGAGATACATTTTTAGGCTAAACATATTATTTTTCGTATTATTTTTTTCCTGCAAAAAAGACAGTAAGATCGAACCATTATCTGAACAAATACCAGGTTATGAAATAGGTGAAGAATTATCGGCCGGTATTCGTACAATTAATGATGAATCTTCTCTTGCTTTCAGCTATAGAATATCAGGCCTAAGCACCGTGGAGGGTGGTAATTTTTTTACAGGCAATTCTTTCTTCTCACAAAATTGGGTAGAAGCGCCTTCTTCAACCTCTGCAAGAGATGGGCTTGGTCCGTTGTTCAATTCAAGGTCATGCAGCGGCTGTCATTTAAACGATGGAAGGGGCGAACCGTTTTCGGCAAAGGGATTATTATTACGATTAAGTACCGGATCAACAGGTTCTAGTGGGGAACCAATGCCTGATATAAATTACGGTGGACAGTTACAAGACTACGCTCTTCCAAATATTACAAGCGAAGGCGCCTTTTCAATTTTTTACACTGAAATACCAGGAGCGTTTGCTGATGGCGAAGTATATTCTTTACGCGCGCCAACATATTCATTTTCTAATCTTAATTATGGTAACATGCAAAGTGGAATTTTATTTTCGCCGCGCATTGGCCAACAAATGATAGGCCTTGGATTAATAGAGAACATAAGTATTACAGATATACTTACCAATGCAGATGAAACCGATATTAATATGGATGGTATTTCTGGAAAAGCAAATTATGTTTATAACGCGCTTACAAAAACTACAGATCTTGGACGCTTTGGCTGGAAGGCAAACGTGCCAAATTTATACCATCAAACTGCAGGTGCTTTTATTGGCGATCTTGGAATTACTTCCTGGTTATTTAAAGATCAAAATTGCACATCGGTACAAAATGATTGTCAAAACGCCATAACTGGTGGGACTCCTGAGATTGATAGCATAAAATTAAATTATGTTGTTTTATACACCAAAGTTTTGGGTGTACCCATAAGAAGAAATTATAAAGATGAAGAAGTATTAAAAGGAAAGTACATTTTTAAAAATGCAGGTTGCGATAAATGCCATACTTCAAAATTTGTTACTTCAAATAATTCTGATATTGCCGCGCTAAATAATATTATAATACATCCGTATTCGGATTTTTTAGTGCATGATATGGGCATTGGCTTATCAGATAATCGCGCGGATTTTTTAGCTAAGAGCAACGAGTGGCGTACACAGCCACTTTGGGGAATTGGTTTAATAAAAACGGTAAATCGCCATACTTATTTGTTACACGATGGCAGAGCAAGAAATATACAGGAAGCTATTTTATGGCATGGTGGTGAAGCGCAAATGTCAAGAGATTATTACTTTAAGCTTAACAAAAAGGAAAGAAGCTCTTTACTTAAATTCATTGAATCTTTATAAGCTCCATTAAATACCGTCTTTAAGGTATTTTGTAAAACAATTTTGATTAAGAACTTTGCACTACAAATTAAAATCAAAGAAATTAATATGAAAAAATACATTTATTTACCGGCTATTGCATTAGTTGCAATTGCATCATTTAGCAGCTGTAAAAAGAAAACAACTGAGCCTGAGCCTGAAACTCCGGTAACTCCAACACCGGTAACACCTTCGTATAACATACCAACAACTTATAATTACACAAACACCACTACAGGCGTTACAACTGCAACTAACTGTATTGCTATGTTAGGTGAAATAACTACTTACATCAGGTCTTCACATACTACAACAGCGGCTACACAACCTACATTAAGCGCACAAAAATTAAAAGATATGTACGCTAATGCAAACAATCAGTTTACACTTTCTACATTAAATACAAGTGGTATTAGCTTAATGGCTAAAACAAGTACTACACTTAATTTTCCAACATTACAAAATGCAAATTTTGATGATGCACAACCTGCAAGTATTACTTCTGCTGCAAACCCAACAACTTCAACTGCTTCAAGCGGTGCAAGAGGTAAATTAGTTTCGCCCGCAAGAGCTGTTTTGGTTGATGCAAATGGTTTTGAGTATAAAGAATTTGCAGAAAAAGGTCTTATGGGTGCAACTTTCTATTACCAGGCTACTACTCTTTTAGCCGGTATTGCTGCGCTTGATAACACTACTTTAACTTTAGTTAATGGCGCTACTGCACAAGAAAGAGCTTGGGACGAAGCATTTGGTTTATTTGGCGTGCCTGTTGATTTTCCAACAAATACTACAGGATTAAAAAACTGGGGTAGTTATTGCAATTCAGTAAACGTTGCTATTGGCTCAAATACAATGATCATGAATGCTTTCTTAAAAGGCCGCGCTGCTATTGTTAATGGCGATAACGCAGGCCGTGATGCCGCGCGTGATATAGTTATTGCTACATGGGAAAAAGTTGCTGCTGCAAAATGTATCAGCTACTTAAAAGGTGCAAAAAATAATTTATCAGATCCTGCAACATTACACCACAATTTATCTGAAGGTTATGGCTTTGTGTTAGCATTTCAATACAACCCTAATAAAATAATTTCTAACGGAGATATAGCAACATTGCTAGGTTATTTTGGAACCAACTTGTATAACTTACAAACTGCAAACTTAGATCTTGCAATTGCAAAATTAGAATCAGTATTTAGTTTAAACGCTTCACTTATTCCATAATAGCAACCCTTTATTAAATTTAAAAAGCGACGCTCAACGGCGCTTTTTTTATTATTATCATTTGTTAAATAATTGACAACCACTTGATTTTGATGAGGAAATACCATTTTTGAGGTATTGATACACACCCCTATAAATTGCAACTTTGCCATCTACCTCAATTCATGAAAATAAGGAACTCTATATTTATTTTAAGCGTTAGTTTACTTGCAGTAGTTTTTGTTGCCTGCAAAAAGAAAAACCAGGATAAAAAAGAAGAAGAAGAAACAACATTTGATAAAACTGCCATGCTAAGCAATTATGCAGATAACGTTATCATTCCAAACTTTCAATCGTTTAAAGTATCATTGGATTCGTTCGTAATTTCATTCAATGCATTTATACAAACTAAATCGCCTGCTACGCTTGCTACACTTCGTCAAAAATATATTGCTGCAAATGTAAAATTTCAACATGTATCTACATTTGAATTTGGCCCGTCAGAATCAGAGATCGTTCGCTCAAATTTTAATACTTATCCTACAAATACCGTTCAGGTAAATTCAAACATTAATTCAGGTTCATACAATTTAGGAACCATTAGTAACCTTGACGCAAAAGGATTTCCTGCATTGGATTATTTAATTTTTGGAAAGAATGAAACAGACGCATCGCTTATTACTTTGTTTGATACAGATCCAAAAGCAGCCAGCCGCATTACTTATGTGAACGACTGCTTAACGGAAATGCAAAACAAAACAAATGCAATTGTTAATGCCTGGAACAACAGTTATAGAAGCTCATTTACGTCTTCTACAGGATCACAAATCGGAAGCTCTTTAGGTTTAATGGTAAACCAATTGAATTTTGAGATCGATCTTTTAAAAAATGGTAAAATTGGAATTCCTCTCGGAAAAAAATCATTAGGTGTTGTACTTCCTGAAAAGTGTGAATCTTTTTATGCTAACAACATCTCGGTTAATTTAGCAAAAGAATGTTTATTGAATATTGAAGATGTTTATTTGGGCCGTTCGGCTGCTGGTACGGATGGAAAAGGTTTGGATGATCTGCTTGAAGATCTTAATGCACAACACGGCACTGAATCGTTAAACACCGCCATTAAAAATCAATTTACGCTTGCAAAATCAAAATTAAACCTTGTTGCCGAACCTTTATCTGCTTCCGTTAATAATGCAACTTCAACCGTTGATGCTGCGTATTTAGAAATGGTAAAATTATTAGTGTTATTAAAAACAGATACACCTTCAGCTTTAGGCATTGTTATTACTTACCAGGACGGAGATGGTGATTAACCACATCAGATCATATTTTTTAAAACCAGTACACCTTGCTCCCTTGGCCATTTTTAGAATGGCCTTTGGCTTTTTAATGCTTGCCTCTGTGTTACGCTTTATTGCTAAAGGCTGGGTGTATGATATGTACATTAAACCAAAATTATTCTTTCCTTATTTTGGTTTTGAATGGGTAAAACCTTTTGGTGAAACCGGAATGTATGTTTTATTTATTGCACTTGCAGTTGCCGCGCTATTTATCGCCTTGGGCTTTTTATACAGGATCTCTACCATTTTCTTTTTCCTGGCATTTACCTATATCGAACTGATAGATAAAACCAATTATCTTAACCATTATTATTTTGTTAGCATTATTAGCTTTCTTATAATTTTTTTACCCGCACAACGCTATTTTTCAATTGATGTATCTCTTAATAAAAAAACAGCTGCCACTTATGCGCCAAACTATTTTATTCTCATTCTTAAATTCCAGGTATTTATTGTTTATTTTTTCGCGGGCCTGGCAAAACTAAATTCAGATTGGCTGTTTCATGCACAACCTTTAAAGATCTGGCTTCCAGCCCATAGCGAGATGCCATGGATAGGATCATTATTGACAAAAGAATGGGTAGCTTATGTTTTTAGCTGGTTTGGCTGCGCTTACGATCTTTTTATTCCTTTCCTGTTGTTCATTCCGCGTTTTATAAAGCCGACTTATTTTTTAGTGATCGTTTTTCACCTGGCTACTTCTTTATTTTTTAATATTGGTATGTTCCCATACATTATGATATGTCTTACCACAATTTTTTTTACAGAGAGTTTTCATATTAAAATAATTCAAACGATCAAAAAAATATTTAAACGTCCTTTGAACGATAGCCAAATAACATTTTCACCAAAGCCTTTACCCATCAAAGCATTTGTTTATCTTTTAACGCTTCACTTTCTTATTCAATTAATACTCCCGTTTCGTTATTTGATGTATCCCGGTAATTTATACTGGACCGAACAAGGCTATCGTTTCTCATGGCGCGTAATGCTAATGGAGAAAGCCGGCACCGCTTTTTTTTATGTGCACGACAGAACAACCAACGGTGAAATTGAAATAGACAATAAAACATATTTAACCTACATGCAGGAAAAAATGATGGCCACTCAACCCGACATGATGATAGATTATGCTAAATTTTTAAAGGCTGAATATATAAAACAAGGCTTTAAAGATCCCATCATTCGCGCTCAAAGCTATGTAACCCTTAACGGACGTGGCTCTCGCGAGTTCATTGATCCACAGGTAGATCTTAGTATTCAAAGCAATTCATTTTTTCAAAACAAAAACTGGGTAAAAAAATATTGATTTCATGCGCTTACTTTTACTTTACATATTTTTATTCATAAACTGTTTTGTTTTTTCTCAAAACGATTCGCTTAAAACTGATTCTATAAAGAAAAAAAATAAAGACATTGAATTAAAAGAAGTAGAAATTGTTGTCGAAAAAGATAATACATTCGGCATCTCGCGCTTAAATAATGTAGAAGGCACAACTATTTATGCCGGAAAAAAAACAGAAGCAATTTATTTGCAAGATCTGAATGCAAATCTCGCAGCAAATAACAGTCGACAAATATTTTCAAAAATTGCGGGCATTAATATTTTTGAGAATGATGGTTCTGGCGCTACCGTTGGTATTGGTGGCCGTGGCTTAAACCCTAACCGGATCTCAAATTTTAATACGCGACAAAATGGTTACGATATTTCTGCAGATGCATTGGGTTATCCTGAAAGTTATTATACCCCACCAACTGAGGCCATTGAGCGAATTGAGATCTTACGCGGAGCAGCAGGTTTACAATTTGGAACGCAATTTGGCGGCATGATCAATTATAAATTTACTGAAGCGCCAACAAATAAAAAGATAGCCGCAAAATTTCGGCAAACGGGTGGCTCATTTGGTTTTGTAAATTCTTTCAATCAACTTTCAGGTACTGTAAAAAAATTCTCCTACAATACCTTTTACCAATACAAACAATATAGCGGCTGGCGTGAACGCTCGCAATTGCACAGCCACACAGCATTTGCAAGCTTAAAATATCAATTCAACGATCGTTTTTTTATTAAAGGCGAGTACACTTTTCTTTCCTATCTCGCACAACAACCCGGAGGTTTAACCGATAAACAATTTGAAAAAGATCCAACATTAGTTAACCGTTACAGAAATTGGTTTAAAGTAAACTGGAATCTATTTTCGGTAAGTGCCGACTATAAAGTTTCTGATAAAGGAAGGTTTAATTTTTTATTTTTTGGATTAAATGCTGGTCGTGATGCATTAGGTAACTTAGGAAGAATAGACAGAATCGATGATACCGCAACTTACCGTAATTTATTGAGTGATAGCTACAACAATTACGGAGGTGAATTACGCTTTTTACAGCGTTACATATTGTTCAACAACAATAGCCATTTTTTAATTGGTGCGCGTATTTACAAAGGTAATACCAACCGAAAGCAAGGCGATGCCAATAAAACAGATAAGCCACATTTTAAATTTTTAAATCCTGATGATTTAGAGAACTCTTCTTATATTTTTCCTTCATCTAACTACGCTTTATTTATTGAAAATATTTTTCAGCTCACAAGAAAATGGAGTGTAACACCCGGTGTAAGATTAGAAAACATTGTTACGAGCTCTGATGGTTATTACCGTTTACTAAATAAAGATCTTGCCGGAAATGTTTTATTGGATATGAAAATTGCCGATAACCGCAGTAACAACCGCAGTTTTATGTTGGCAGGTATTGGCACACAATTAAAATTAAATAAATCGGTTGAGTTGTATGCGAATTTTTCTCAGAATTACCGCTCCATTAATTTTAATGATATGCGTGTTTTAAATCCAAACTTCCAGGTAGATCCTAATTTGAAAGATGAGACCGGATTTACTGCTGACGGGGGATTTAGAGGCGTTGTAAAAAATATTTTATATTTTGATGTAAGCGGGTTTTTCTTAAACTATCAAAACAGAATTGGAAGTGTTTTAAGAGTAGACTCCACAACTTACAACATTATTCGTTTCCGCACTAACATCAGCGATAGCAAAAACACAGGCATTGAAGCCTTTGGTGAAATTGACTGGATAAAGCTTATTAAAAAAACTTCAAAACATAAGCTCTCCACATTTGTAAACATGTCATACATCAACGCTATTTATGTAAGCAGTCAGCAAAGCGCTTACAATAATAAAAAAGTAGAATACGTGCCCGATGTTATTTTTAGAACAGGTGTAACATATGCATACAAAAAATTCAGCCTTACTTACCAATACTCTTACACGGCACAACAATTTTCAGATGCCGATAATTCCTTGTCAACTTCATCGGCTATTTATGGCATTATTCCAGCTTATTCAATAATGGATATTTCGGCTAATTACAGCTGGCGTTTTTTAGGATTTAGCGCAGGGGTAAATAATGTGGCCAACAGCAGTTATTTTACACGCAGGGCAGAAGGGTATCCCGGGCCCGGAATATTGCCCGCAGACCCTATAAATGCTTACTTTACCATCCAGGTTAAGCTTTAAAAACGGGTAAAAATCAATACGTTACTATTTATACACATTTTTTTGAAATAATCAATCTTTTTTCTAAAATTATTCTTGTAATTTTAGTGTTTATAAGTATTAGAGTATGAGTGCTTTTGATGACGATTCAGACGGGTTGAATGAAAATGAATTTGAAGAGAATTTAAAACTTTTTGAAGATATGCTGGCTACAGGCCAGACTCAATTTTTTGACGCTGATGATATTGAAGAAATAATTGATTATTATCTGCAATGGTTAAATTATGAAATGGCTAAAAAAGCCATTGATTATGGTTTAGAGCGCTTTCCTTTTTCGAGTATCATTAAAATTCGTCATGCACAATATTTATCAAGCCAACATTACACACACGAAGCTTTAGCTATTTTAAATGAAGTAGAACAGATCGAGCAAAATAATTTTGATCTGTATATGGCCCGTGGTTATATCTATAGCCAAATGGGACTTGGTGAACAAGCCATTGAAAATTTTAAGAATGCAATTCCTTTAGCAGAAAATAAAGATGAAGTGTATGTTGCATTAGGTGTCGAATTTTTAAATGAAGATAAACCCGATGATGCGCTTTACTATTTAAAAAAAGCAATAAAATTAAATCCAAAAAACGAAGTTGCTTTAAATGAACTTTCTTTGTGTTTTGATCTTACTGGCAAATCAAGCGAGGCTATTGGCTTTTACGAAAATTATATTGATAATCATCCTTACAGTTATTTTGCCTGGTTTAATTTAGGCCTTGGTTATAGCCGTATGGGTTTATTTGAAAAAGCGATTGAAGCATACGATTACTCCATTGCTATTAACGAGAATTTTAGTTCCGCTTATTTTAATAAAGCAAATTCGTTAGCGCAATTAGAGCAATATGAAGAAGCTATAGCAGTTTATAAAGAAACATTTAAACACGAAGAACACGAACCTACGACCTATTTTTATATTGCAGAGTGTTACGAAAACTTAAACCGTTTTGAAGAAGCGCTTGTAAATTATAACAAATGTGTAAAGCTTGATCCGGCAAACGCGGATGCCTGGTTAGGTATTGGTGTGGTGTTGGATGCATTGAACCGTTTAACAGAAGGCGTACACTATATTAAAAAAGCCATTGAAATAAACCCTAACGATGCCGAGTATTGGTATGTGTTTGCAGAAGTTCAGGAAAAACTTGGCTTTATGGAAGAAGCTGCAATGGCATATCAGCGCGTTATTGAATTAGAATATCCTGATTATGATGTGTGGTTGGATTATAGTAAATTACTCCATCAGAACGGATACATTACCAATGCGCTTGAAACATTAAGTGAAGGCATAAAGTATTTTCCGGATGTGGTTGAATTGTATTACCGCATGGGAGTGATCTTATTAGATAAAGAAAACAGGAAAGAATCGTTAGAGTATTTTGAAAAAGCGTTATCAATGGATTACTCCAAGCATACTGAAATATTTGAATACGCACCTGTATTACAAAATGATAAAGAAATATTGAACTTAATTTCAAATTTTAAAAAATAACTATGGCAACAAATTATAATTTTAACCTTACACACTTACCCGAACGCGATGTACATCCACGCAAAAATGGAGTTACAATGGTAATGGATAAAGGCATCAGTCTTAGACAAGCAGAAGATATGCTCGCATCTTCATCGGATTATATTGATTTTATAAAGCTTGGTTTTGGTACCTCGATCGTTTCTAAGAACGTAAAAGAAAAAGTAAAAATTTACAAAGATGCAGGCATAAAAGTTTATGTTGGTGGTACTTTGTTTGAAGCGTTTATTGTGCGTAATAAGTTTGATGATTATTTAAGGTACATTGAAGATCTTGGGATGGATTGTGCCGAAGTAAGTGATGGAAGTATTGAGCTGGAACATGACCTGAAATGTGAATACATTAGCAAGCTTGCAAAAAATTATACTGTATTAAGCGAAGTTGGTAGTAAAGAAGAAGGCGTGATCATTCATCCCGCACGTTGGATAAAAATGATGGAAAACGAATTGCAGGCAGGCGCTTTTAAAGTAATTGCTGAAGCAAGAGAAAGTGGCACCACCGGTATTTTTCATAAGAACGGAAGCGCACATACAATGCTGATCAACCGTATTGTGAACAAAGTAAAAATTGAAAATATTATTTGGGAAACGCCACAAAAAAGCCAGCAGGTTTATTTCATAAAATTGTTTGGTTGCAATGTAAACGTTGGTAATATTGGTGTTGATGATGTTATTCCATTAGAAACTTTACGCTTAGGATTACGCGGCGATACCTTCTTTACTTACTTACCCGAAGAAATGAAACAAACTTTATAAAATCAGATCATGAAAGAAATAACCGTACAGGAATTAAAACAATTAGTAGATTCTAAAGCAGATTTTCAATTAATTGATGTTCGCGAAGAACACGAATTTGATGAGGCTAACTTAAAAGGGATTTTAATTCCAATGGGTGAAGCATTAGAAAGATCTGGAGAGATCTCAAAAGATAAACAAGTGATAATACATTGCCGTAGCGGTAAACGCAGCGCAACAGTTATTAATGCTTTGGAAAGCCAGCAAGGCTATACCAACCTTTATAATTTAAAAGGCGGGATATTAGCTTATATTGAAGAAATTGGCTTGTAATACAATTAAAAGAAATAAATTTAACTCTAAGCACTTATCACTATTCACTAAAAATTATGATTGAATTATTTAAACACATTTTACACTTAGATTTTGATTGGTTGTTTGCCAATTATGGAACCACAATTTATGTGGTTTTATTTCTTGTAATTTTTATTGAGACAGGCCTTGTTGCTATGCCCATTTTACCAGGCGATTCATTATTATTTACAGCAGGTTTATTTGCGCGCTCAGGCCATTTAAATTTATCTTACTTACTTATTCTTTTATTTATTGCCGCGGTTTTAGGTGATAATTGTAATTATTGGATCGGTAGAAAAATAGGCCTAAAGATCTTTTCATTAAAAATAAAAGGCAGGCCAATTGTAAAACAAGAATACCTCGCTAAAACACATTCATTTTTTGAAAAGCATGGCACTAAAGCCATTATCATGGCACGCTTCGTGCCAATTGTACGCACCTTCTCGCCTTTTGCAGCAGGTGTGGCCGAAATGAATTACAGAAGATTTTTTAGTTTTGATATTTTAGGTGGTGCTTTATGGATCGGGAGCTTAACAATAGCCGGTTATTTATTAGGTGAAGTAGAAATTATCAGGAAGCATATCGATCTTGTTTGCCTTGGCATTATTTTGATATCAGTGCTGCCAATCATTTTTGCTTATTTAAAAGGAAAAAGAAAAGCTCCTAATGCTTAAACAGCTGATATTAAAATGGCCAATTCCATTGCTTATAGCCATAAGCAGCGCGTCCTTCTGTTTAACTAATACAGATGCGTTAAGCTTAAATTTTATTTCGAAGATACTTGAAAAGAAAAAATACATTACGGTTGAAGGCGAAGTTTATTTTAAAAGGCAAGGTGGTGTTCTTACTACCCACTTAACAAAGCCATTTGAAAATGTTACCATTGTTAATGCTAACGGTGATATGAAAAATTACGACGTGCTTGATAATACATTACTACAATCAAGTTCTGCATTAACCTCATCCGAATCGAGTTACTTTTGGTATTTTTTAAATGGAAATTATAATGATCTTGGTTTTGCTAAAATTGGTTATGTAATTAAAGATACTAAAGTAGATGATGGCGTTTTTATTACCAATTGGGTGCCGAAGCCGGGTTTAAATTCGCCAATTCAAAAAATAGAAATGGCTCATGAAAAAAGCCTTCCGATCTATCTTGAATTTATTGACGCAAAAAATAAACCATTAGGAAAAATATTTTTTTCATCTTATCAAAAAATAGGAAATGTAAATATTCCTTTAAAGATCACAGAGATAGCTTATAAAGAAAAAAACGATTCAACTGTTACCATTAAAGTCTATTCCAACCCAAAGATCAATAACGAAGTTAATTTAACTTACCTTGATTTTAAAATTCCTGCAAATGCAAAAGTGGTATCGGGTAAATAAAATATGGATCGGTCTGTTTTGCCTGATCAACTCTGTTTTATTTTCTCAAACAAAAACAGATACCGATCTTCTTTTTGAAAAAACAACTTTTGAACCGGCGTTTGAAAACAAAAGACATGTAACTTATTTATTTGCCGGAAAAAATGCGTTTGTAAAGTATAACCCGGTTTCCCTTGCGTTTGGCGGCCTATTGTATGTTTATCAAAAAACAATTTCTGTTCAAATAGGTGCTGCTTGTCCTTACGAAGTAAATTGCAGTAACTTTAGTAAGCAGTGCATTCAAAATTACGGTATTTTAAAGGGCATCCCATTAACAGCCGATCGTTTAACCCGATGCACAAAGCTTGCCGGCATTGATATGATAGAAGGGGTTGATTTTAATTCGAGAACTCATAAAATTTATGATCACCCCAACGACTACACATTCAAAAACAAATAATGAAGTTTATTTTAATATTGCTTTCTTTATTATTTTGTATTACCGCGCATACAGGCTTTTCGCAGGAAAAACAAAACCCTGATTTTTTATTTACACAACATTTAACCGAAACAGGTAAAAACCGCGAAGCTTTATTCTTATTAAATAATACCAACGAGCTTACGAATGCTGATACTGTAAACTATTTAAAAGGAATGAATTATTATCTTTTAAAAAAAACCGACTCTGCCGCTAATTACTTTCACGCAGTTTCTGTAAGTAGTAATTTTTTTACCGGTGCCCGTTTTTTTGAATCCATCAATCTTTCTTATTCTAAAAAATACACAATTGCTTTACAAAGTATATCTTCCTTTTCTGAAGACACTATTTTGAAGTATAAACCGCTTTTAAATATTGTAAATGCCGGTAATTATTTATTATTAAGGGATTATAAAGATTTTGATTCGGTAAGTAAAACTTTTTTGTTTGATGATTATAAATATTCCAATGAGCAACAAAAATTAATGGAACTAAAACAGTATTCTCAAAAAGTAAAGAAAAAATCGCCACTTGTGGCCGGGCTTTTATCTACAGTGGTTCCGGGCTTAGGAAAGTTTTATGCCGGTAAAAAAGGCGCCGGCCTGGCTGCCTTTGCTGCAAACGGTGCTTTAGCCGCTATGGCCTTTGAATCGTATTACAGAACAGATAATTTTAAGAGTCCGCAATTTATAACCTTCAGTGCTTTATTTACTTTTTTTTATGTGGGTAATATTTTTGGAAGTGTGTTTAGTGTAAAACAACAAATAAGATCAGTTAACGGAAGAATAAATAATGAAGTGCTTGCAAGCATACACGTTCCTATTGTTCGTTTTTTTAAGTAAGCTTAGTGCCTACTCGGTAAACGACACACTGCAGTTAAAACACATTGCAGATAGCTTACTTTTAAATAAAAAGTATTACGAGGCTTCTATATTTTATCAAAAGCTTGATTTTTTTTCTCAAAGTGAAACGATGAAAAATGAAGCTAAATTCTCTGCTGCAAACTGCTATAAACAATACAATAATTATACCGCCGGCATTAACCAATTAAATAGTATTGGTATTGAAGGCGCAGCAGATTCGGTTATTTTTAGAGTTAAATATCAAAGTGCTTTAATGAGTTATTTAAATAACGATCTCACACAGGCAGAATCGTTCTTAGAACAATTAAATTATCTTATAAAAGATTCTTCCTATATAATTAAATCGTTAATGCTTCATGTTTTTGTTTTAAATGAACAGTATAAGTGGACAAAGGCAAAAGAGAAATTAGGTAAACTAAACAACGGTCTTAATTTAAATAATTCAGAGGCATTTAATTTTAATAAAAGGGTCATTGATTCTATTTATAGCACCAAAAACATTCCTAAGTTAAAAAATGTAGAAAAAGCAGGCAGAATATCTACTTTTTTTCCTGGTTTTGGCCAATGTTATGCCGGCAATTATGCCGAGGGTATTTCTTCGTTCTTTGCCATTGCTGTTATTGCGGGGGCGATGGTGGCGGGCGTAATTTACCAGTACTATTTTACATCTATATTTGTTGGCAATCTCTTAATAGGTAAATTTTATTTAGGAGGAATAAAGCGCGCAGAATTTTTAGCTGAGAAGTATAATTATCTGCATTCAAAAAACTACAATCAATCTTTAAAAGAGCAGGTAAAACAACATTTTATAAACTAAAAAAGCCGGTTAAAATTAACCGGCTTTTTTTAAGATCAAATGCAATTGCTTAGTCTAACCAAACAAACCACTTATCATTATTCTCAAATTTCTTATAGAAATCTTTGCTGAATACAGCGCCCCAGAAATCTACGCAAGCTGCAACACCACCGGCTACAGGAACGCAGAAATATAAAGCCCACATGTATTTTTTACCAGTTCCCATGTAGTAACGGTGAATAGCAAACGCTCCACAAAAGAATGAACGTAATAAATAACCGCCACGTGTTTTAGAACCATCTTTACTGCTAAGGTTTAGGTTGTTAACATCTGCAGTATTAAAATCTGCAGCATACATTTCGTTAAATGTTACTTCCTGGCTGTTTTCAAATGTTTGAGTTAATTGAATCTCATCCATTTTGTACTTGTTAGCTTGGGCACCAAAGCTGATCCCTAAAGCTAAACCTAATACTAATGTTAATTTTTTCATAGTTTGTGTTGGGTTTTAATAGTTATGGGGCTAAAAATACCCATTTTAATCAAAAAAACAAATATTATTTATTCAATTTACCCAATCTTGCAGTTGCCTTAACAGTAGTAACCTTGTAAATAAAACCAAGACCAATAGGGCGTTTAACTGTAGTTTCGTATTGCGGGTAAAAAACCACATCGAAACCAGGATTTTTTTGCATCATATCATGTAATGCATAACCCGCAGTAGCGTCAACTATAATACCTCCAAGTACCGGAATTGAAGCAAGGCTGAAAGGTAAAACCGATGAAGCATTATCATTAACATGAGTGCCCGTTTCTTTTAAAAATAAACGTTTAAAATCAATTCCAATGATCTTTGTAGATGTTGCTTCACCTGTTACCTGATCAGATAAAGTAAAATCTTTTTTCTCAAGATTTAATCTTGTGTTTGGCTCACGCATACTTTTGTTGATATTCGTACAGCTTGTTAAAAAAATACCGGCAGCAAGTGCTACAATTGATAATAATTTTTTCATGTTTTTGTTTTTGCGCGATTCCACCCAACCGCTTGTTAATTAAAGGGTTAATTTTTAGTTTAAATATATAAGAGTGGTTATATACAGCGCAAATATATACATCGTAAAAATATATTGGCTTTTTTAAACGATAGTTTTTCCTTTTTTATCAAGAAATACCCAATAACGGGTATGACCTTTTAAATCAAACATTTGCATTTACCACCTACAAAGGCTAAATATATCTTACTATAACTCATCAAAATTTCCTATACTTGCGTATTCCTAAAAATCAAGAAATTCCATTGCAATGAAAAGAAATTTTTTTCTGTTTATGCTATTATTTTTTATAGCTGTAGTAAACGCTTTTTCACAAAACACACATCCAAAAAATTATTTTGACAAATCGGGCAAAGCTTCGATTGAAAGTATGTCTTATTCTTTTAGACAGGAAAGTGATACTGCCGGTTATTTTAGAAGCTATTATGCCGTTAATAACAAATTATTTTTTGAAGGACGTATACAATCACCTTCGGCAGGTGATGAAAATAAAAATCTTTATACCGGTTTATGCACCTGGTATTACAAAAACGGGAATGTAAAACAGATAAGAAGCTTTAATGCAAAAGGAGAAGAAACAGGTATTTCCAAATATTATTATGAATCGGGAAAGATCTGGAAAGAAGTAGAGTTTCAAAATGGCAAAGTAGCTCAAAATTCTTTTGTGGAATATAATGAAGACGGCACAAAAAGTAAATTATTTGAAGAGAATTTTGATAATAATTTAAACGAGTGGGATCTTTATTTAAGTGATAAAAGCTCTGCAAGTATTTCGGCTGGTGTATTTGAGATCATTTCAACTTCAAAAGAAGGCACGTCGAGGTACATTAATCATACGATAGAATCTGACGAATACACCATTGAAGCGATCATAAATATTAAAGATATAAAAGAGAATGATAGAGTTGGAATTATATATGGCTTTAAAGATTGGCAGAACTATAATTATTTTGCAATTAGCAAAAAAAATATTTTCATAGGTTCAATGTATGAGGGTGTAAAATCAACCGAAGCAGATGCTATGTTCGCCTCATCCATTAATCCTTTAGATAATAATGTAATTAAAATTTTATGCAGTGGTGATAAAACTTATTTCTCAATTAATGGCGAAATACAATACAATAGCAGCAACCATAAATTATTTGGCAATAACGTGGGCTTTGTATTAGGCGGCAATACAAAATTAAAAATAGAAAAGCTAGTTGTAAAATCCATTGGTGTTTCCGGCGCTAAAAGCATTACAAACGCTACCGATCAGGATGTGAAAGGAACCGGGTCGGGTATATTTTTTGGCTCTAACGGATACATTATTACTAATTATCATGTGATCGAAAATTCAAATAAATTTGTAGTTGAAATAACTCAGAACGCAGTTAAAAAAAATTATAAAGCCGAAATTGTAACACAGGATAAAGAAAATGATCTTGCAATTTTAAAGATCAAGGATGATCAATTTTCCAACTTACCCCCTCTTAAATACTCATTTAAAGAAAATGGACAATTAGATGTTGGCGGAACAGTATTTACAATTGGTTATCCGCATGCTTTAACCGGCATGGGCAAAGATGCAAAATTTACTGATGGAAAAATAAGTGCAAAAACCGGTTACGATGGTGCTATTAATTCTTTTCAATCAACAATACCAGTTCAACCGGGTAATAGCGGCGGCCCGGTATTTAATGAAAATGGCCAGTTAATTGGCGTAATAAATGCAAGTATTAAAAATACCGATAACGTTTCTTACGCCATTAAATTATATAAAAAATCTTATTGAATTACTTTCAGATAAAATAGATATGCCTGCAGATAATTCTATAAACGCTCTTTCTTTAGAAGAAAAAATTAAAGTACTTACTAATTATGTTGTTTTGATAAAAGTAAAATGAAAAAAGTCAATCCTACCAGGTACATATTATTTATTATAGCTGCTTTTAGTTTTTCTGCATTATACAGCCAGGTTATTGTTAACGATAAGGATAACGAGTACGATAAAAAATATACACCAAACGAAAGCTCCATATTTAATAACCTCAACAAAAATAATCCACAGGTAAGTTCATCCAGCCCGGTAGAAATAAAAAATGCCATTAAATTTTCTCCCACTTCAATTTTAAGATTAAAAGCATCCTTTTCATATCAAAGAGAGATCTACAATGGCATAGCTGCAAACCTTTCTATTGGTAAGGCCTTCGGAAAAGATGTTATGCAAATGGCATATTTTTCAGTTTTTGAAACATATAATAACAATGTACTTTCTCCCAGCGATGCGTCATCGTATTCTGTTTACGATGCAAGCTCTCCATTGGTCTCACCAAGTTTAAGAGTTTACTATTCAGGCAAATCTTTTGACGAAGGATATGTTGAATTTGGTTATGCTTTTGAACGCACAGATTATTTATTGAATACAAAAGTGTTTGATTATGAAGTTAGAGGTTCGCGAAAATGCACTTTTAAAATGAATGCTGTTTATTTTGGCTTTGGGCACACATTTGTTACCGGACCAAAAAATAATTTAATACACGATCTATACATGAATGTAGGCATTAAGATGTTTGAGGTTACGCGGTTTAACAGAATTGAGGCTACCGGCGCCTTTGGAGCTACTCAGGTTTATTATACTGCCGGCTCGCCAACGTTAAGCGCACGCATTGTTCCGGCATTTAATATGGGTTATTCATTTGGTTTTGGTTTTTAAAAAAAAATGGCTGCGCTAAAAAAGCAATTAATACTTTTGTTTTTTATAACAATAGGTTGTTTTTCGTATTCGCAAAAAGATTCTTCAGGCCGTTTAAACAATCTTGATAATTCTTACACACCAAATGGTGGCGCATTTGGGCAAAACAATAATCAAAAATCAAATAAATTTCTTAATAACTCTCCGAATATAGTATACAGTTTAAAATTTTTACCTTTTGATCTTTTAAGAGGCAATCTTGTGTTGGAAAACGAAATAAATATTTACAATGGCTCAAACCTCACATTTGGATTAGGTTACAATACTTTTGGAAATTTTATTGAAGAAAATTTTGCTGATCTTCGTGGCTGGTCAACTTCTAAAAACTATCTTACTGTTTATGATGCACTTTCTAGTGGTAAATACATTAAAGGTGGTGTATTTGCATCTATAGGATATAAAGCTTATTCCGAGGGCATTAACTGGCTTGGGTTTTATGCTGCCGATGGCACTGCTTTTAGCGGATTATTCTCTTTTTTAAAAGTTAGTTATTTTAGTTACTCGTATCTTTTGCCCTCTACCGTTAAGGGTGTTTTTGTTTACGGCGACAGGACGTTTAGATCTCAGTGCACCATGATCAATAGTGGTATTGGTTATTCATTCGCTACGCATGGAAAAATTAAAACAGTGCATGATTTTTACCTGGGGCTTGGCGTAAAAATAAACTCATATAGTTCCTTTGCCAAAAGTTACGACCTGTCTAATATTCAAAACGGCGTTGTAGATCCTTATTATATTTCCAATGGTAATAGATCTTCGGCAAGCCTTGGATCGCTTAATATTGGCTATTCCTTTGGTATTGGTTTCTAAATATATTTAGATTATTTTTTATTGCTAATAAAGGATTTAACATTATCTTGGCAACGTTTTAAAAAAAATCTTTATTTATGAAAAAAATTATTTTACCATTTTTAATGGTGGCATTTGCATTAATTACACGCGCGCAAAGTATAGATGTAAAATGGAGCGAGCAATACACGTTTGATAACAAGCAAGACGGCTTTTTTGACCAATTTATCGGTAGTAACAACACTTATATTTATGGTAAATTCAGTAACCTCGCCTCTTTACCAAAAAAACAAAATAAAAAAATAAAATTAGTAGCGTTTGATAAGGTTACTATGAAAAGGGTTGGCGAAGCCCCATTAAGAGGTTACGGCAAAGGAGATAAAGATGACTATGATTATTATAAAACAATAACGCTTAATAATTTAATTTATGTGTTTTGGACTAACGTTGATAAGCGTAAGGATGTTTTAGAACTTTATGTTGAAACGTTTGACCCGAAACTAAAAAAAATAAACAAGCTTAAAAAGGTTTATGAAATAAACTCAGGTTCAAAAGCTCTTGGTACTGACAAGTTAATTTTAATTTACAATCAAACGCTTAATGATAAGATATTGCTTGCAAAAGAATTTTCGGCTAAAGAAAATGAGAATTTAAAAATTGAGTACAAATTACTAAACCCTGATTTTTCTTTTGTTACTTCTAAACAAGTTACCTTACCGATAATGGTAACAAAAAAACGTAAAGGCCTTTTTAGCTCGGCAGAATATTCTTCTTGCTCTTACGAATTGGCTGATGATGGAAATTTATACGTTCAGGAATCGATAAAAATAACCGGTGACGAGAAAAAACAATTAAAAAAAGGTGAAGCTTCTGTTTATCCTCACATCATGCAAATTGTTATGGAAACCGGCTCTCTTAAAGAATACCATTTAAAGTTTCCTAAAAAGAATACATTTAACTTTTCTTCATTGATCACTAAAAATGGCGTTAGATTATATGGCTTTTTCAGCGATCTTGATAAAGATGAAAAAGGAAGCGATTCACATGGCATTTTTTACATAACCCTTGATAGTAAGAGCTTCCAGGTTAAAGACACTAAATTTTCTTATTTCGATAAACCATTCCTGGATCAATTATACGCTGCTGATAAAGAAAATCAGAAAAAAGGAAGAGGTTTATTTAAAAGTGATAAAGCAAAAGCATCGGATGATGAAAGTCTTGATGACAATTATGTAATTGAAGAAGTAATTGAAGACGGTAACGATATATTATTATTTTGTTCGATCATGAATAACTGGTCAAGAACCGTTTGTACCACTGATAGCAGAGGTTCTAGAACTTGTCAGACTTATTACTATTGCACAAAAAGTAACGTAACCTCATTTAGATTAAGCGGAAGTGGTGATATTTTGTGGGCAAAAAATCTTGACCGTTCAATTACCTATTCACGTTGGAATGTGTATGACCTCAATGTAATGAGAAAAGAATCGAGTTATTATGTAGTATATGGTTCATCTTATCAAATAAATGCTAAAAAGAAAAACAGAAAAGGCGCAAAATCAGGCAAACAATTAACTGATAGATTTGAATACGCTGTGTTTTCAGGACAAACAGGTGATTATAAAAAAGCCGAGCACCAAATAAATTCTGTTAATGCAAAAAAGGCTGATAAAAAATTTATTAGCGCAGATAACATACAGGTATATGATAATAAAATGTATACTGATTGTGTAAAAACAAAAATAAAACCTCTTACGTGGTTATCATGCTTATGTCCTCCGGTGTTTTATTTTGTTTTTCTTTCAGGTAATTCACGAAAAGGTACAGGCTACTTTGGAACTATAGCCCCTTTAAAGTAAGCGGATACCTATTAAGAACATTTTTTAATTTAAGCTCACAAGAATTTGTGAGCTTATTTTTTTTCTTGTCTTCTGCTTTATAAAACGATTGCTGGGTTAATTTTATATTACCGGCATAAAATTTTAAACTAACGCCCGTGCCCCATAAAACTGCATTAATGTATAAGCCATACTCAACCATTTTTATAATGCCATAAACGCTGCCTGCCATTAAAGCCAAAGAAGTAATGCCTTTAAACACATAACCATTCATGGCTGTTCCCGAACCTGGAATAATAGCCGAAGAGATCAGATAAAATTTTAAATGCTTCCGGTTGTAATTAATTATATCCAAAAAACAACTTAGATCTTTAAACACTGTATCCTTATTTGCTAAATAAGCTATGCGTTTGTTTACATCACTGGTATCTGCATATTTATTTATAAGAATAGCCAATAAATTAAAAGTAACCGATGTGTCTTTTTTTAATTCTGAATACTCCGCTAAAAAAAAGCGGGCACGATCAGTATTATTATTTAAATACGCAATAGCTGTGGCATTCCATAAAAAATTCACTTTGGCAGTATTATCTGTTAAGGCATTTACATTAACACGGTTAACCTCATTCAGCACATTAACATCCGTTATGTTTTGTTTTAAATAAAGATCTATCTTTTTTAAAAGTAGCATTTGCTTTACTGTATCATTATTACTTTTAAAATAAGCATACTCATACGATAACAAGCTATCGTTTAAAGCATTTTGGCTAAAAACAATTGTGCTGTTACATAACAATAAACTAATTATAAAAATTCGTAGCATCTGTTATAAATTGTTTTTTGCGTTCTTTTCTAAGATCGATAACGGCTCTGTAGCTGCCATAAATATTTGATAGATAAAAAACAGTAAACGCTGTTGCATTTATGATCGTTAAAGGATGTTTAATACCTAACTTTTTACCGCTTTCAACTGTTTGCACGGCATAAGCTGCATTTAAAAGAAACGTAAGAAAAAATGTTTTTGTTTTACCGGCATATAATTTTCCTGAACCGGGAAGTATAGTAGAGAAAACAGCAGCCAACACAGGTTTCTTATTATAACTGCGTTTGTATTTTAAATACGACTTTTGTAATTCGAGAGGGAAATTTTCTTCGGAAAATAAATTAGGATTAAGTGATGCTTTATAAACAGTATTAAAATTGTTTTCTTTACCGGCAGAAAATGCGCCCGGTATACCAAACCAGGCCTGCGTATTTCTTTGATCAGCTGCTGTTAAAAAGTGAATGCTTGCCTTGTTATTTAGATTAGTATCGGCATTACATAAAGCCTGACTTAAAACATAATTATTTATTATAAAAGCGCCCTGATCATACTTTGCTGCAAATTTTGCTTTAAAATAAAAAACAGAATCTGATTCCGGTAACGAATTTAAGTAAGTTGTATGTTCCCTGGCAAGATTATTTGCTGAGAGGTGATCAATAAACTTAACATTAACCTGGGCAGAAGAAAAAACAACGCAAAAAAATAAAATAAAACTATTTACCTGTTTCTTCAAAATGATTAATTATTTGTTGGTCGCCATTTACATAAACCGGTGGATGCTCATAAATGGCTGTTGGCGCACATTCCGACAATTGATTAAAGCCTTTTAAAACGCCTTTAAAAAATCCGAATTTTTGAATGGAAATTTTTGTGTATTGTGAGCAACTGATCTCATAAGTACAGCTGGCCTGAATTTGTTCTGAAAATATATTCTGATACACAAATAAGGCGCCTGCACCTAAATAATTAAGCGGATTAAAATAAGAGCTTTTCTTTTTAAAAGTAAGTAATTTACGTTTCTCAGGTTTTTCAGAATGATCGAAAGAAACACTTAGCATTTTTTCGTTAATGCTATTTTCGGTCTGGCTATATGAGGCAGATGCAGATAAGAGTAATAAAAATAAAATAAACCGATGCATTAAAGCAAAGATAGAATAATAAAATTATTATTTCTTCTTAATTTCCGATATCTCTACCTTTAAACCTTTAAGCATATTCATAATGCTGTCTAAATTAAGTTCATCGTTTTGATACTGGTTCATGTTAATGCAACAGGTATATTCCCAGATCTCTAAAATTTCGTTAGATTTTACTTTAAACGGCGCATATAATTTATTATCCGAATGTAATTCGTAAGCCGCTTCTTTTTTATTAAAAGCCATAATACGTTTGTAAGATAAACCGTCTTCTTTGGTAACAATAATATAGGTTTGCCCCATTTTTACTTCTTCAAAACGCTCTAAATATTTTGCAATTACAAAAGAACCTTCTCTTATAGGAGGCATACTATCTCCTTTAATAGGAAAAGCGCGGTGCTTGCCCGATGGTAAAAAAGGCAATTTCATTTGCGGTAATTTTTCAATATACTCCGGATCGGAATAACCGCGTGTATATCCCGCAGAAGCTTTTAAAGGAATAAGCTCTACCATATCATTACCATCGCTATCTAATAAAATAGGAAAAAGGATACGGTTCTTTCCTACCTTCATTAAACCATCCAAGTTTGTTTTTTTAAGATCACCTCTTACCAAAGCATCAATAGCAATGTGAAAATATTCCGATAAACGGATCAACAGATCTATTGGTGGTTCGTTACGCGCTTCTTCATAGCCGCCAATACGCGAACGTGTTACTTTAAGATCGTCTGCCAGTTGCTCTTGTGATAAGCCTTTCAGCTGGCGTAAAAAACGGATGTTAGATGATATTTTGCTCATTGCTATAATTTATAGTTTAAAATTACTATTAATTGTAGTTATTTGCAAATTTATTTTTTGGCGTTAAATTTAAATAACCCACCGGCAGTTTGTTAATTTTTTAAGAAATCGCGCACAAGTGCAATAAACGCGGGGATGTTAAGGCCTTCAACCGGATGCTTGGTGGCGGGCAACATATACATATTGCCGTTTGGCAAAGTTTTATAAACATTAACGGTTTCTTCTAAAGTTACCATCTGATCTTTATCTCCCAGCCCAAGCAATACTTTTGTTTGAATGGTTTTTAAAGTTTCGGTATTTAAATAATTGTTCTTATTAATATCGTGCATCATCCCGGCAGTTCTCAATAATAGCTCTTTCCAGTTATTGCCATGTTTTGCTTCAAGGCTTTTTGCAAATGCAGGAACTTTTTCGATAATTGTTTCAGGTACCAGCATGCGCGTTTCTTTCTCAACACTTTCTTTACTCCAGTTAAATTTTGTGGCCAGGGTAATTATTTTATTGAATGTTGTAGGATCTTTTAACGCTAAATTCAGCGCTACATAACCGCCCATACTATAACCAATAACAGAAGGCTGCGTTAATTTATTTTCTATAATAAAATTTTTAAGCTCTAAAGAAAACTGCGGAATACTAAATTCATTTTTAAAAGCAGTTTGTCCGTGCCCCGAAAAAGAAAATGTATGCACATTAAAACCTTCTTTTATTAAATCAAGTTTTAAGTTTTCAAGATCACCTTTAAATCCAAGGGCGCCGTGTGTAAGAATTAATGTTTGCATTTTTTATTTAGTCTCTAAAGAAAGCAACCACTCCGCAGCTTCTTTTTCATTAGTAAAGATGCGGGTGGGCTTTGTGGGTTTATTAAATTTAAGATAAAAATTAGCAAGAATTTTTTGAGACAAGCTTTTAACTACCAATGCATCACCAATGGTATAACGCTGCCCTTCTTCACTTGCAGAAAAATCGCTGGTATCTCTGTCAAATTGCGCAAACTCATCGGCCACAATAAGTATAAGACATTCCTTTCCTTCAGAGAGTGTGCCAATTGCATCGTTCATGCTTTTCGATTCTGCTAAGCCAATAATGGTTCCCGAAAAAACTTCTATACGTACAAGTTTAGATTCATATAACTGAACTTTACCGTAATTAAATTTTATTTCGTTAAGCAATTTCACCGCGGCAAATTACAGATTTTTTTACTAAAATAAGTTTAGTGAATAAAAAAGGTTCCAAACAAAACTGTTTGAAACCTTTCTTGTAATAATAATGTGGCTTACGCTTTATTTTCGGCTGATACAACTAACATATTCTTATCACGCAAAAATACAGAGATCCAGATAAGGGCAATAAATATAGCCGCCATTGGTGGTTGTCCGCCAGCCAACTCAATACATAATGCGCCGCCCAAATAACTACATAATAATAAAAAACCAATTTTGTAGGTTTTAGGATAAAGAAAAAGCGCTACAGATACCAGTTCTATTATGCCAATAAGCATAATAAAATTACCAAGACCTGCTTTTGTTAAGCCAGTCACTATTTGTTCGGCACCGGTTACTTTCATAATACCGCTCATAATTAACATAAGCGAAGGGATCACCATAAGGATGATCGAGATGATACGTTTTGTTTTTGCTGACATAGGTTTAGTTTTTAAAATGAATGAATAAATCTTCGCCTGATCGTCTTACTTTTTTGAAGTTCACAGTTGGATCATTTACTATATCTCTATAGCCCAAAGTCATAATAGCAACACTTTTTAACCCTTTTTCTTTTAATTTTAAGATATCATCAAAACCGACCGAATCAAAACCTTCCATTGGCGTAGCATCCACTTGCTCGTCTGCCGCGGCAACTAATCCTGTTCCCATTGCAATATATGTTTGGCGGGCAGCCCAGTTAAAATTCTCTTCAGCGTTACGTGCCGTTAAACCCAACAACCTGTTCTTATAAACATCCAATGATTCTAACGCCATATCACGTACAGTAGCAACATGCTGTATATAATTATTTACTTTTTCTTCGGTTATATTTTCCCAGGTTGCAAATACTAAAAGATGCGACGCTTCTGTTACCTGCGGCTGATTATTTGCAGCAGCTAATAATTGTTTTTTGAGTTCTTCGTTCTCAATAACCAATATACTATATGGCTGTAATCCGGCTGACGAGGCTGATAAACGTATTGCTTCCAATATCCTGTTTAATTTATTTGTTGGTACTTTTGCGTTAGTGTATCTTTTTACTGCATAACGCCAGTTTAATTTTTCTATAAGGTTCATTTTTTTATTTGTTTTTAATTCGAAAACAAAGTTATAGAGATTAAGTATCCGTTTGGTACCGGTTTCCCAAAGGAAAGCGGTATACTTTAGGAAACCGGTATAAAAAAGAAAGTATAAAAGTGTACATTTGTATTATGGAATTGATGGAAAACGATAAACGAAAACTTCCTGCACATATTTCCGGTCACGAATGCACAGCAAGGTTATTACCTGTAAAAGATGCGCTGGATATTTTAAGTGGTAAATGGAAGTTGCAGATAATTATTTCACTGACGTTTGGTAAAAAACGTTTTAAGCAAATACAGCGTGAGATACCTGGCCTGACACCAAAAATGTTGTCGAAAGAATTAAAAGAGTTGGAAATAAATGAGCTCGCCAGTCGTCATGTCTATGATACTTCTCCTGTTACCGTTGAATATGAAATAACACCTTATGGCAAAACATTAAAACCGCTAATAGAAGAATTATATAAATGGGGAGCCAAACACAGGAAAAGGATTATTGCAAGAAAATAAAATGCAAAAAAAAATCATTTAAGCTTTAGTAATTTAATTGTAATACCAATTTGGCCTAAATGATATGCATCGTGATGGATAAGGCCAAAAAGTATATCCTTATTTGTAAATTCAGAAGATTGATATCCCTTATTTAAAAATTCTTCATCACATGTTTTAGTGAGTTCAACAAGCCGGTTATGAGCAGAAAAAAACTCATTTTTTAAGTTATCCCAACCAAAATCACTTAGCAGTTCGTTATTTTTCCAGTCATTTAAATCATTATCCTTAAGATCGTTTGGTATCCCGCTCATCCTATCCACACAGGCATTGATCCAAACATTAAGATGAGAAATTAACTCAGCCACGCTATGAATTTCAGCAATGGGTCTTCGCATGGCATCTGACTCACTAAGGCCGGTTATTTTCTTCTTAAAATTTTCATCTAACCATAATGGTCCGTTAACAAGATCATTTAATTGTTTAATTATATCATTGTTTACACTCATGCTACAAAAATATATTTTAAATCTTTACTTTTCTTCGTACGCCGCTTTCAATTTTTCAATATCCAGTTTTTTCATCTTTAACATTTCCCGCATAAGCGCCTCTGTATTTCCAAGGTAAGGGTCACTCATCATCTCAGATAAAATTTTGGGAACAATTTGCCACGAAACGCCATACTTATCCTTTAACCAACCGCACTGCTGCGCTTTTTCATCGCCGCCTTCTTTCAATTTTTCCCAATAATAATCTACTTCTTCCTGATCTTTACAATTTACAATAAACGAAACCGCTTCGTTAAATTTAAATACAGGGCCACCATTTAATGCCATAAATGTTTGCCCTTCTATTTCAAATTCAACTGTCATTACACTTCCTTCAGGCATTTTATGGATCTCGTGTCCCTCTTTACCATAACAGGAAGTTTTACCAATAGCGGAATTTTTAAAAATAGAAGTATAGTATTTTGCGGCTTCTGCGGCCTGCGTATCGAACCAAAGGTTATTTGTTATTTTTTGCATGATCTTTTATTGAAAAACATGCAAAATGTTTGCCATTAAATAAGAGATTCAAATTTACGGGCTTAACTGCTAATTATCAAGAATTCTATCCTGCGGTTCTTGGCTTGTAACTCTTCCTTTTTCTCAGTGTAAATTGGTTTTGAAAAACCATAACCTTTTGCTGTAATTCGTTTTTCGCTTATGCCTTTCATAATTAAATAATTTTTTACTGCTTCAGCTCTACCCGTAGAAAGGTTGTGATTGTACTTTTCGCCAGAACTATTAATGCTTGTATGCCCTGTGATCTCGATCTTCATTGTAGGATGCTCTGCCAATAGATCATGAAGCTTATCTAATTCAGGAAAAGATTCCGGCAATATTCTATGTTCATCGGATACGAAAAATATATTATGAAGAACAACGCTTTGCCCGGTTTTTATAGGACTAAGGTACAGATCAATATTTTCTTCTTTATAAGTGTCAAGTACTGTTACATCTTTGTTTGCGTTTACCGAAATAAAACCTTCATGTTGCGCATGAAAACAATATTTTCTTCCTTTAGGCAATGCAAATGTAAAAGCACCGGTTTCTGCATTTGAATTGGCGGTACCAAGTATTTTTTTTGAGCCCAGCTCATAATATGTAATAACTGCCTGCATTGGCTTTTTTGTATCGCTATTATGCACAATACCGTGTATTAACATAACGGGTTCTGGCTTTACGCTTTCTGGTTGCTGGATCTTATAGATATCAGCTTTTTCGTTTTCTTTTCCCTCTGAAACCATATAAGCATATTTACCAGAAGCTGGCATTGTGTAATAAACATCCCAGGCTTTGGTGTTTATTTTTGGTCCTAAATTCTTTGGTTCGCTCCAATGTTTCCATGTATCGTCTAAACGTTTGGTCATAAAAATATCATTACTGCCATAACCCGGATGGCCCGCAGAAGAAAAATAAAGTGTTTTGCCATCCGAAGCTAAAAAACCACCAGTTTCACTTGAATAACTATTTACAACGGCACCAAGGTTTTCAGGCTCACTCCATGTACTGTCAGGTAATAAATGTGAGAAATAAAGATCTTTATCGCCATGTGTATCATCACGTTCAACACATAATAAGATCGTTCTTCCATCGGGAGCCAGGCAAGCTTCGTTATAGGCGTTATTATTATAAAAATTCTTGATCTTCATTTGTTTTGGGTAAGACCATCCGTTCTTTGTCCAACGGCTAAAAGACATTCCTCTACTCATATCCTTACCTTCGCCATTGTAAACATTTCCTAATATCAATGTATTGTTGTCATGGCTTACCGCGATAACGAAATTATTGCCTCTATTATTAAGTGGTGCTCCAAGATTTTTTAGTTTACCCCAGGTACTATCTTTATTCATGGTACTTACCCAAATATCATAATCATCGTGACCTCCAATATTTTCTTTACAAAAAGTACGTGTAACATATAATGATTTTTCATCCGCACTAATAACAGGACAAATTTCTGCGGCACCTGAGTTGATGTTGTTTCCTAGATGAATTTTTTCTCCGAAAGAATTATAATTCTCAACTAAACGTATTACTTTCTTTTTTTGATAAGCATATGCGTAATCCGCTTCTACTTTCATTACGCCACCAATATGAAATCCTATAAATTCTGCATTATATTTAGGAGCCGGTAAAGAAGCTACTTCTGTACCGTTTATAAAATAATGCAGGTTATTCCCTTTACGCGCAATGGATAATTTATTGTATTTATTAAACCCTTTAATAACTTTCTCTGATTCTTTCCAGGCAATATCATCTTTATACACACCTTTAGAATAATGAGTAATTGAAAAATATCCATTAGAGCTTATACAAAATGTATTTGAGTTATTGGCATCTTTGTAATTATAGCTTATACCATAACCTTGATTTTCAATCCCGCTCATCTGGCACATATACACCTCAACTTCATAATCCATAGAAGGATTAATATTCATATTGTTGGTTTGATTCCAGGCTTCGTCTTTACCAGTATGTTGTAAAATAAATTTACCATTTACTGTTTTAGATGTAAACCCTGTTTCATTATATGGCACCCAGGCCGGATCGTTGGGTTCAAAATCGCATTTATAAACCAGGTCGGCTTTTGTAATCGTACCTTCTTCTGCATGCCTAAAAACCGATAAAATCATACAAAGTCTAAAATACATAGAACCCATACGTATCACTGTACTGCTTACAGTGCTTCCGAATCGTTGGTGATTACTTTTTACAAGATCATCAAATTTACTTTCAATGGTTGTCCACTGTTCTTCAGTTAACGTGAAATTGATTTCTTGTTTGTAGATTTCGTCTAGAATTGCCCAAAGACTTTTAGAACTTTCAATTATTATTTTATCATAATCCTTTTTGTGCTTATCAGGTCTTACAGAATTAAAAACTGGCGCCTCGTCAAAAGTGTATATCATAAATCTGCTAAAAAGGCCATTTTCTGTGTTTTTAAAAAATTTGATTAACTGATCTCTAGTCCCAGCAAGCGAGACCGCCATTCTAGAATTTCGCAAGGTTCTACATCCACCTTCTACTCTATTAATAGTAATTCTTTCACTTTGATAATTTTGACGAAGGATCGTTGTATAATCACCCCAATCCTGATTTAATGCATTAATTACAATATCAAGTTCAGTTTCATTGACCATGCCTATCCAATGCTTCATCAAGAAATTCATTATTGCAGCAGCACTAGAATTACCTGGACAAATAATCTGCTCGAAATTGTGTTTTTGTCCCTGCTTTTGTATCAAATACTCTTGCATTACGTCCAAAAATTCAAAAACTAAATCCTGTACACCTTTTCCACTTGCTGCAGGCGCACAATTTATTGAGTACAAGATTGAGAGCGCTGCAAAACTCCGATAAGTTTTTTTTGATTTTGTTTCGCGACAAAAATTTTAAAATCATAGACAGTATTTTGTCGTTTTAGTCCTAAACCTTTGAGTTTATATAATCATTTAATGT
>JACDED010000039.1:21733-33793 GCA_013816615.1 Bacteroidota bacterium | reverse complement strand
AAATAAGCGATTTTATTTCAGATGAAATTAAAAATATATCGAGCGAAAAGGTCATGTCTATATGCGGATTTAGGTATGTTTTTAACAATTTAATTTGGACTACTTAATAACTGAATTTGGTATTAGAGGTAGCAAATTGGTTTTGGAAAAACCACAAAAGTGCGGTGGGGATTTAACTCATTTGCAAAAGCGACGCGTGAGCAAGAACCCACATATTAAAAACAAATAAAGCGAGGTGGTGCGGAGTAAGCCAAAAAGCGTTGCTTTACCAAAGTTAAATAGAAAGTTGTAAAGAGAAGTCTGTTATTGTGGGCCGGATGTTGTCTGCCGAGATGTAACTGAATGGGAAGCTACTGTCTTTTTGGCCGAGATGCTGTCAACTGTGATGTTAAATCAGTCGAGAGGGGGCATTACACCTAACTACCATATAGGTTTAATAAAAATAGTTTATCGCGCTAAATTTACAAGATTGGTTTAGTTTGTATACATTAGCCTCTCTCATCCGGTTCCACGTGAATTAAAATATCCGCAAGGTGCGGTATTTGTTTTATTAAATGATCTTTCAAATTATGCGCAATTAAATGTCCTTCACTCACGGTGATTTTTGCGTTAACCACAACATGAAGATCTACATGATAGTTCATACCTGTTTTTCTTATGTGACACTTTTCTGTTTCAATCACACCAGTAACATTTAAAGATTCTTTCCTTATCTCTTCAATTAAACTATCGTAAACCTGCTCATCCATTATTTCGCCAAGCGCCGGCCGGAAAATCAGATAGCTGTTGTATAAAATTACAACTGCAGCCACTAAAGCTGCCCAATCGTCAGCCGTTTCATAACCCTTTCCAAATATCAAAGCAATGGAGATACCAATAAACGCAGTAACTGAAGTTATTGCATCACTTCTATGATGCCAGGCATCTGCTTTTAAAGAAGAGCTATTTGTTTCTTCACCTTTCTTTTTAACAACACGATAAAAAATTTCTTTAATTATAATTATTATACCCAACACAATTAACGTGTAAGGCTTTGGTAACTCATGCGGTGTTTGAATATTTAAAATACTTTCATATGCAATAATTACTGCCGAAGCCACTAAAAAGCCAACTACCAAAAAAGTAATAAGTGGTTCTGCCCTGCCATGTCCGTAAGGATGATTTTTATCTGCTGGACGACTGGAATATTTTATGCCAAATAAAACAAGTACAGAAGAAAAGATATCGGAAGTTGATTCAATAGCATCTGCAATTAATGCATAAGAGTTGCCAAAATAACCTGTAATGCCTTTTAATACAGCAAGACAAGAGTTTCCTGCAATACTAAGGTAAGTTGCATTGATAGCTTTTTGTTCAGCGCTCATGTTATAAATTTAGAATTTTTATTCCCAAAAATTCCATTTTTGAGGCCAAAAATCAATTGTTTGAACTTCAAAATCGGTGATCACAAATTTTTCTTTAGCGGCATTCCAGATAAAAAACCCACATTTAGAATTGTGTTTCATTTTTTTGTATGGTGTACCACAAAAACTATTTGCATAAACTGTAATAGTTGAATCGGGCTTCATCAAAAACTGGCCTGTAGATCCTCCATCAAAAATTTGAGGAATATCCTTATTGGTACTGTTAATAGAAATACAAGCTCGAAGATCATTTACTTTTTGGCTTAATTTAAATGTAGCTTTTAAGCTAATTACCTGCCCTGCTTTTGATGTTAGTTTATTTAAAGGTACATCTGCTCCAAAAGGGTATTCATTCATTGAATCAACCTGAAATGGTAAGGCGTTTTTAAACTCAAGATCTTTTTTATCAAAGTAATTTGCAGAATAGATCACAGCTTCGCCTTCAACAGTTTTGTTTTTATCTTCCGGTCTTTTAGAATAGAGTTTATAATTGATCGCTTGTGTTTCTACGTTCTCAATTAAATAAGGATAATATTCTAAAGCCACCAATTGAAACACAGGATAAGCTGAACTTAAAATCAAATAATCCGTTTTAAGTGTAGCAACAAATTCTGAGAAATGCTTAACAGAAATAGTAACTGAATCCTGCGACCCTTTATATTTAAAACTGTTATTGTATTTTTTAAAATAGATCCCTTCCATTACTTCGTCCGAATCAAAAAATACGGGGTATACATTTTCCTCTCCATAATTTTTCTTATGCTCAAAAGTTCTTTCGTATTGGTATTCAAAAACAGTTTTCACACATTGGTGGAAATAATCCTTTTTATAATAGGTTTTAAAGATCAATACAGTTAAGATGATCAGCGCAGTAATATTAAAAACTATTTTATTTTGAAGATCGAGCAAAGAACTTACAAAAATAACAATAGCAACACCCGAAAATAACATCACTGAGTTTTGAAATATTGGCGAATTAAAAACAGAATAGAAATAAACGACCAGATAATTGACACAAAAAACAGACACTAAAAAAATCTGTTTCTTATTAAAGAAAATCTTTTTATTTATGACGAAGCAAACCATAATTAAAAATAAAAACACCCAATATGTTCTTCCTGTTCCAAAAATGATCTGCAAGAATTCAAGTACTGCGGTTATCTCCGGTTTTGGCAACCAGCCTCCCTGGCCAATACCAATACCACCAATACTGAGCTGGTAAAGCGTTACAGGCAAATGTGGTAAATAAGCAACAATTGTTATTGCCAAAGCAATTAAATAAGGCTTACTATTATTTTTGTTTAAAAAGAATAAACCCGATGCGCAAACAGTAAATGCAAAAAGTGCATTCACATGCTGATTAAGCGCAGAAAGCAAAGCAAATAAACCAAGAAAAAAATAATTTCTTTTTTTCTCTTCACCCAAAAAAAAGATATTGAAAAAATAATACAATAAAGCGATACTAAAGAAAATTCCGGATATATACATCCGTGCAATTGATGCGTAAAAAACAAAGACAAGTGAAAAACTAAAAATGAGTGCGCAAATAATTGCTACCTGTTTTGAGAAATTCTTCAGGCAAAAAAAATAGGCATAAACGATCGCGCCAAAACTGAATAATAAAAAAGGAAGCTTAATTATCCAGTTTGTATAACCAAAAAACTTCGTTAGATACCAGATAAGTACCTGTACAAAGGCCGGGTGCGCATCTATCTTCACTCCTTTATCGATCAACTCGCCAACAGAATCAAAACGGGTTCTATCGAGCCCGCTTAATTCATCTAAAGTAAATTGATAATCAAATAATGGAATAAAACGAAGAACAATACATGCCAATAGTATAAGACCAAAAACTGTATGCTCTTTTATGAATTTAAATACCATTTTCCTAAAAAATAAAAAGCTGAGTTTAATCACCCAGCTTTTCAAAATTAATAAAATTTTAATTTATACTTTTAACATCCAGTTTAATTTATCAGCTACTTTACCTTTGCGAATTAAACGTAATGTTTCATCTACTTTAGTTGAGAATTTTCTTTGTTCAACAGGAGGTAAAACAAAATCTTTTCCTTCAAAGCCAATGCCTACAATTTGTGCAATTGTAGCAGCAGTTCCGCAACCAAAGGCTTCTTTTAATTCACCTTTTTCATATGCTTCGGCAACTTCTTTTAAGCTTACTTTTCTTTCTTCTACTTTCATACCCCATTCTCTTGCTAAAGCTAAAACGCTATCGCGTGTAATACCTGCTAAAATAGTATCGCTTAACGCAGGAGTTAATAAAGTATCTCCAATAACAAACATTAAGTTCATTGTTCCGCTTTCTTCAACAAAATGATGTGTTGCGCTATCTGTCCAGATCACTTGTTGGTAACCTTTTTGTTGCGCTAATTTTGTAGGAAATAAACTTCTGCCGTAGTTGCCTGCTGCTTTTACAAAGCCTACACCACCGTGCACAGCTCTGAAATAATCCGTTTCAACAACCACTTTAATAGGCTCACTATAATATTTTCCTGCAGGACAAGTAATAATTACAAATTTATAGGTCTCACTTGGTTTTACACCAATTGCTTCATCTGTAGCAATTAAAAACGGACGGATATATAAACTTCCGCTTTCGCTGGTTGGCACCCAACCAGAATCTAATTTTAATAATTCCAATAAGCCGGTCATAAAAATTTCTTCAGGCACCTCGGGCATACACATACGAATGGCGCTTTTATTTAAGCGCTTAAAATTTTCTAGCGGGCGAAATAAAGAAACTTCTCCTTTATCATTTTTGTAAGCTTTCATACCTTCAAAAATAGCCTGGCCATAATGTAAAGCACTCATTGCATAACTCATTGGAATATCACCATAAGGTATAATGCTTGAGTTTTGCCATTTGCCATCTGCATACTCTGCAACGAACATATGGTCGCTAAAACATTTTCCAAAGGGTACGTTATTTACATCGTATTCCGTAACTCTACTTTTCGCAATTTTATCAATGCGAATATTCGCTGTGCTTATCATAAAAATTATGTTATGTAACAAATAACTACAAAATTTTTGAATTTGCAAATAAATTCATCAATAATTTAAGGGGTTTTGGTCGATATTTTGCCGTAGCAGGAGGTTATTAAAGGCAGCAATAGCCTAAAACACAGCTATTTTTCGAATTTTTGGAGCTTTAGGCTTTCACCATCAAACACAGCATAGGTTCTGTAATTTATCCATTCGCCTAAGTTAATATACTTTGCTTTTCCATCCACATCCAATTCTAATGGTAAATGACGGTGACCAAAAATAAAATAATCTACTTTATGATCTTTTAAATACTCACGGCTGTATAAAAACAACCATTCATTTTCATTACCCAAAAATTTTTCATCAGAATCGCCAGTTGTTATACGACTTCTTCTACTTGTAAAACGTGCAAACCAAAAAGAAAAATTTGGGTGCAGGCGTGAGTATAACCAATGGCATAATTTACTTGTAAAAACGAGCTTTAATAATTTATAGCCTTTATCACCCGGCCCTAAACCATCGCCATGACCAATATAAAATGTTTTGTTGTTGTATATTTTTATTATCGGGTGATGGTGAACAGTAACATTTAATTCTTTAATAAAATAATCCTGCATCCACAGATCGTGATTGCCGGTAAAAAAAATAACTTTAATGCCTGAATCTGTTAACTCTGCTATTTTGCCTAATAAACGCGTAAAACCTTTTGGCACGGTGTACTTATGTTCAAACCAAAAATCAAACAGATCGCCTACCAAATAAATTTCTTCAGCATCTGCCTTAATAGAATCTAACCAACGGCAAACAGCTTTTTCACGCTCTACACTTTGTTCTAACTTTGGAACCCCTAAGTGGAAATCGGAAGCAAAATATATTTTTTTAGTACTCACTTAAAATAAATTATCCTTTATTAGAGTTTTCGCAACTAATTTATGAATATTAATTGTAAAACGTACAGTATTAATGCCTTTTACATTATTCAGTTTCATGGTTGTTTTAATATCGTTACTATATACTAGCGGAATATAAACATCTATAAGATCTTTTACGATTGGAATATTTAAACCAAGATCCCATAAAAAGGGTTCGGTATTAAGTGCTCTTCCATCACAAACCACAACATCGGCAAAGATCTTTAAAGGTAAAAGAAAAAATCCAGGTGATTTAATATTTGCTGCTAAAAGCCATTCTGGTGTTTGACCCAATGGCGACCAAACTTTTAATGCACCGTCTGTATCGGCAAACTGGCTAAAGCCAAAGCCTTTATATTCATTACGCGCAATGAAATTTGTTTCAAATAAATAATCCTGGTAACCGCTATAACCGCTGGCTCTAAAAGCATAATAACTTCTTTCGGCATAAGAGCCTGTTAAGAAAGCACCTGCAAACAAACGGATATCGAAATACTGTTTATGGCGAAGCGTTATTTGATAATTTAAAGTTGCCGAAACTTTTGCCATGCTGGCAGTATGTTGTAATTCTAAATTTAAAACAAAAGGATTGATAGTACGTTTATTGTTTAAACTATAATTTAATTTATTTACAAATGAATATGCGTTATACTTTTTCGGAAAAACAGAATCATATAAGCGGTTAAATTGTAAACTATCAACAAATAAATTATTATTTGAGTAAGTGATAGACTGCTGAATGGTGCTATTTGCATCCTTCCTTTTAAGATCAATTTGTAAGTACGGTGTTATTTTATAATACTTGAGGTAAAGGGTTTTATGATTAGTTTCGTTTACTTCATTAAATAATACCGGATCGAACTTATCGTAAGCAAACGATTTTCCTTTTACACCAAAAGTAATTTGTTGAAAGGTATTTTTTGGATAAAGATTAAAGGCGAGATCGGCAAAGCCGCCCAGACTCTTAGATCTAAAACCAAACATGGGAGCCACATAATAATCAACCTTTTTTTGAAACAAACCGTAATTATGAAGAGCTATACCTGTCATATAACCATTGTAATAATTAGCGCCTGATAAAGGAAAAAAGTTAATTTGCGTTTTGGCCGGGTCTTCAACCCTGGTAATAAAATTAAATTGTAATGGTTTTGCTTTTTTAAAAATGCCTCTTGTTCTTATATAATTATTTTTGCGGTTTATATCCGGCATTTTATCAAGCCCATCAATTTTAAAATAATCCACATCCATTGGAGGAAATTCGATCGTATCTTTTTTATTAAAGCCATTGTACCATATCAACCCAACAGGTTTATCATTTTTAAAACCATATACATTAACGGGGGTGGCAACACCTGTTTTGTTTTTTACTTTTACACTAAAGCTACCGTCCTTATTTTTTTTCACGCTTTTAATTTTGTAATCGATCTTATCAGTTGTTGACATTAAATGTGTTGTAAACCAGGAAAGGTCAACGCCGCTAAAAAAGTTTAAAGTTTTTACAAGGTCTTTTGGCGATGGATGTTTAAATTTATACTGCTCATAATAAAACTGCATAGCCTTATCAAGATTATCCTCACCCATGTAATCCATCAGGTAATCAAAAATGATGGGTGTTTTACTATATACAATACTACCATAATTAAATTCTGAAAAATCCTGCGAAGAAATATCCAATGGCTGATCATTTCTTGCTTTTGCGGAAAAGAAATAAGCCATTTCTTTTTCGCGCCAATAGGCAACTTTATTTATACCAAATATTCTTGAATTTTCTTTTGTGCCGATAAGATCAGATAATTTTTTATCAGGATATTTTGCGCGCATGTAACGCATTTCATAAAATGAATTTATGCCTTCATCCATATCCGGATGATCACGCTCGTTATTCCCTAAGATGCCATAGAACCAATTGTGGCCAACCTCGTGCGCAATAGTAATATCCAGATCGAACTCATTACTCATATCACCAATAACGGTAATATTGGGGTACTCCATTCCTCCACCTGCCATAATGGTGCCATCAACAGCAGTTACGTGATTGTAAGGATAATCACCATTTAAATAGGAATAAAATATGGTGGATTCGTTTACATAATTGATCGCATTTTTCCAAAGCTTAAAATTTTTATTTGTAAAATAGATCCATGTATCTACTGTTCGTTTTGTATTTGGAACTTCTATCTGATCGTGCAACACGTTAAAACGTTTATCCGCAAACCATGCGAAATCATGTACGCGAAATTGTTTAAAACGAATGGTCTTTGTTTCTTTTGCCGATTCCGGAAAATCCATATCATCTTTTCTGAAATCGTCTTTATCCAAACGCTCTAAAGTTTCTTTTACTTTTTCGTTCAAAAAATATTCTTCATTTTCAGCATCAATTCTATCGCCGGTTGCAGATAAAAGGTAATTTTTTGGTAAGGTGATCTTCACATCAAAGCTTCCAAATTCGCTGTAAAATTCGCCTTGGTCTAAATAGGGCATTTGATGCCAGCCTTCGATATCAAACACCGCCGGCTTTGGATACCATTGTGTAATAAAATAAGCCTGACCGGTATGACCTAAACGTGAAAATTTTGCGTCGGGGATCTTAACAAAAAAAGGAGTGGTTATTATAAGTGTATCAAGTGATCTTAACGGCTCATTCAATATCAGTTTACAAATATCTATATGCTCTTTATCAATCTCCCATTTTATTTCTTTGCCATTTACTTTAAAATTTAAGCTATCAATAAAACCTCTTTCTTCTTGCTTTGAAAAATAGAAATCGGTTTTTTTATGAATGAGTAATTGCTTTGCAAGTGCTGTTGAATGCTCTTTGTAAGCATTAGGCCATAAGTGAAAATAAATATAGCTTAACGATTGACTGGAGTTATTGATGTATTGTATTTCTTCGTTAGCTGATAAAACGTGCGTAACATCATTTAATTTAACATCGATCTTATAATTTACTTCCTGCTGAAAATATGTTTGTTGAGAGAACAGGTTATTGCCAATAACAAAAATCGCCACAAGCCAATTGCAGCGATTTAATTTTTTTATGTTCCTGAAATTACTCAACAATTATTTTACTGATATTGCTTTTTCGATAGCTTTTTCCAGATCAGCTCCACGTAAATTTTTCGCAATTATTTTTCCTTCTTTATCTAATAACACTGTGTAAGGAATACCTTCAACAGCGTATAACTTTGCAGCGTAGCTATCCCAATATTTAAGATCGCTAACCTGTGGCCAGGTAATACCATCTTTTTGAATAGCTTCTAACCAACGGCCTTTATCCTGATCTAAAGAAACACCGTAGATCTCAAATCCTTTGTCCTTATATTTTGCGTAAGCTTTTACTACATTAGGCATTTCTTTTCTGCAAGGCCCGCACCAGCTTGCCCAAAAATCTACCAATACAATTTTTCCTCTAAAAGACGACAGTGCTAATTCTTTATCATCAGGAGTTGGCAGAACAATTTCAGGTGCTTTTTGGCCAATAGTTGTAGCTAACATTTTTGATACTACTTCATGAAACATTTTTACGCCTTTATCTGAAGGATATTTTTTATTTAAACCTTCATCTAATTTTTTATAAAGATCTCCAAACTTATCCGGTTCCATTCCCTGGATAGCGATCATTGAAGCATACTTATCGGGATTTTTGGTTATTTTTTCGCTAATGGTAGCATTAAAGCTATTCATTATTTCATTAAAAGGTTTTTCAAAGATCGCACTAAGTGAATCCATTTTTAAAGAATCCATTTTAATGGTTTGCACAATTGCCTGAAATGCCTGGTTCAACGAATCCATGCGAATATTTTTTTGATTTGTGATCTCGTTATACTCTACAAACAATGCTGTTTCAGGAGAGCCTTCCACTTTATAAGTTCTGGCAAGATCTTTTAAATTGGCAGTTAGTTTAACTTTATCAGTACTATCTAAAACCAACATTGCAAAATTTTGCTGATCTAATTTTATACGGTAAAAACCAATGTGAGGTGTATATGTTTTAAATTCGAAATTACCCTTTTCATCAATAACGGTGCTATCTACTATAACCGGTTGTGGGTTGATCAATTTTTCAAGATAAATAGTTTCGCCGTTTGAATTGCTTAAAGTTCCTTTTAACTCAAAGCTTCCCGTTCTTTTGGTTTCGCCGCAAGCTGATAAAATTGCTATTGCTGCAATAGCGCTGATTGTTTTAAACATTTTTTTATTTTTCAAGTGTTTCTTTTACTAACTGGTTTAATAATTTCGGATCTGCTTTGCCTTTACTTAACTTCATTGCTTCACCAACAAACATACCAAGCAAACCTACTTTTCCATTTTTATATTCGGTAACTTTTTCAGGAAATTTTGATAAAGCAGAATCGATAATATCTTGCAATTCATTGCTATTACTATTTTGCAAAAGATCTAATTCTTTAGCAATTTGCTCAGCAGTTTTAGTTTGATTATTTATTAATTCAGGAAATATACTTTGAGCTGCTGCCGCATTACTTACTTTACCATCATCGATCAAAGAAATTATCTCTGCAATTTTTTCAGGCGCTAAAGTAAATTCAGAAATAGTTAAAGCTCTTTCATTTAAATAAGCTTTAACCGGGCCCATTACCCAATTGGCGGCGCTTTTGTAATTTTTAGTAAAGGTTACCAGTTTGTTATAGTAAGCTGCTACTTCTTTAAGATCTATTAACTGAAGCGCATCATATTCTGTAAGCTTATAGGTTTGTGTATATAAATTAAAAAGCTCGTCAGGTAAAGTTGGAAGATCTTTTTTTATTTTATTAATATACTCTTGTGTTACAAAAACAGGTTGAAGATCCGGCTCAGGAAAATAGCGGTAATCATTTGCATTCTCTTTACTTCTTAAAGAAAAAGTAAGTCCTTTAACAGCATCAAAGCTTCTGGTTTCTCCTGCAATTAATTCTCCGGCTTCAATAAGATCTATTTGTCTTTTTATTTCAAAATCAATAGCGCGTTGAACATTTCTGAAAGAGTTCATGTTCTTTACCTCAACTTTTTTTCCAAACTCTTTTGCGCCTTTTAGCATTACAGAAATGTTTGCGTCACAACGCAAAGATCCCTCTTCCATGTTACCATCGCAAATATCAAGGTATCGCACTAATTTTCTTACTTCAGTTAAATAAGCATAGGCTTCTTCTCCACTTCTAAAATCGGGCTCGGTAACAATTTCTAATAAGGGCGTTCCGGCACGGTTAAGATCTATAAGCGTTTCGAAAGGATCGATATCATGCAGACTTTTTCCTGCATCTTCTTCCATATGAATACGGGTAAGATTTATTTTTTTTGTAGAACCGTCTTTTAATTTTGCAGTTATAAAACCACCGTTGCAAATAGGCGTTTTATCTTGTGTAATTTGATATCCTTTTGGAAGATCGGCGTAAAAATAATTTTTACGCGCAAATTGGTTCTCTTCTCTGATATCTGCATTTACGGCAATACCTAATTTTACTGCAAATTCAATTGCTTTTGAATTAACCACAGGTAAAGTACCGGGATGACCTAAAGTTACCACACTAACATTTGTATTGGGTAATGCACCGTATTCTGCAACATCGTTACTATACATTTTAGTTTTTGTAAGTAACTGGATGTGGCACTCTAAACCTATAACGGTTTCGTATTTATCGTAAACGCTCATAAAATTGCGCTTTAAAGATACTATTTTTTAATTGCATATAATTGCCATAAAAACAAAAAAGGCGGTAGGTTAAACCCACCGCCTTTTTATAAGCTTTAGTGTTAAATTATTCCTTAATTAATTTACCTTCTTTAATAGCTATTCTGGTAGTTAATGAAGTAATTTTATAAGTATACATACCATTAGCTAATTCTTTAATACTTAAAGCATTTTCAGCTTTCGATAAAGTAGTTTTGTAAACCACTCTTCCAGAAAGATCAAGAACTTCGAATGAGTAATTTCCGCTAACATCATGAATAACTACGTTAATACTACCACTGTTAGGATTTGGATAGACAAACGTATTATTATCGATAACAGTATTTTTAGCTAAACCTGTACAAACAACTACAAACACTGTAACGTTTGAATTGGTTACACAACCTAAACTATTTGTTGTGGCCACGTTATACACAGTTGAAATTGAAGGAGAAACCGTGATGGCAGCCGCTGTAAAGTTACCCGGATTCCAAGTATAATTACTAGCGCTTGAAGTTGCAGATATTACTGCATTTCCACCAGGACAAATTGACGGTGAAGGCGATACAGCTAACGTAGGACTAGGATTTACAGTAACTGCAATTGTTTTAGTACTAGGACAGCCAGGAGCATTCTCACCAACTACAGTATATGTAGTATTAACTGAAGGAGTAACACTAATCGAAGCTGTTTGTGCAGTCGTGTTCCAAGTATAAGTTGTAGCACCAGATGCTGTTAAAGTAACTGGATTTCCATTACAAACAATAGTTGGCGATGCAGTTACGCTTACGTTAGGCGCAGTACAACCTGCAGTAATATTTATACAATAATCTTCTGTTTCACCCCAACCATAAGTTCCGCAATCAAAAGCGCCAATTGTGCCCTCTGCTGCAATTACTCTCATGCGGGTAACACCTAATGAAGCAGTAGCAGGAATTGTTATTACAGTACTGTTTAAAGTTCCTGCAATAGCCCATGTAGTGCTTGGCCCAACAAAAACTTGTTCACCCGGATCAGCAAATGATCCGTTTTGATCAAAGTCAATATAAACTGTAACACCGCCACTGTATGCAAA
>JACDED010000039.1:6147-21723 GCA_013816615.1 Bacteroidota bacterium | reverse complement strand
AGTACCACATTGACCAACAGTTACGTCTAATGTATAAGTTCCGTTTTGTTGAATGTTTGGTGTAGCAAGCATTCCGGCATAGTTAGAGTACCTGTTTAAAATTGAACCGGCTCCACCTGTTTGCGAACAATTAGAAGTATTATTTAATGTACCAAGTGTAACATTAAAGATCTCATCATCAGCTGTTGAGTTTGCTGAATTAGTACAATAAGCGGCACAAATACAAGAGTTGCCTCCAACCTGAATTTGAACAGGAGTTGAAGTTGTACTTGCAGGACCATTTGTACACGTAATTACCGCATAATAATATAATGAAGTAGTTAAGTTACTAGCAGGGTATGTGTTTAAAGTAGCGCCTGAAATAGCAGTGTATGGACCACTTGCAGCAGGTGAACTAAACCATTGGTATGTTAAACCACCAACAGTATAAGAATTTGCTAAAGAAAGAGTAGCTGATCCGCTCGGACAAACCGTAGTAGCCGATGAAATGGCAGCGTTAGAACCAGGAGCGCCAGCGCAAGGAGTTGGAGCTGTAATTGTAATACAATAATCTTCCGTCTCACCCCATGTGTTTGTACCACACTCACTAACAATTGAGTTTTCAGTAGCTACAACTCTAATACGTGTTGTACCTAATGTGGCGTTAGCAGGAATTGTTACCGGTGCGGTAAATGTAGTTCCGGCAACAGCAAAAGGTCCGTATGGTGATAAGTATACGTTTTCACCCGGATCTGAGAATGAACCATTTTGATTAAAATCTATATAAGCTGCTACAACACCTGAATATGAGTTACCACTACATTCGCCAACTGTTGTGCTGAATGTATAAGTTAATCCTGCGGCAAGATTTGTAGAAGCAAGAACTCCCGTATAGTTAGAATATAAACTTACTGTTGAAGTTGGACCACCTGTTTGACCACAAGCTGAAGTATTATTTAAAGTACCGATAGATACATTAAATATTTCTTCGTCATTAGTACTTACAGCATTTGAAGTACAATATGCAGCGCACTGACAAGGGCTACCGCCAACCAATACCTGAACAGGACTTGAAGTTGTGCTTGCAGGACCATTAGTACAAGTGATTACAGCTTGATAATATAGTGAAGTGGCCAGGTTAGTAGCAGAATACGTACTTAAAGTAGCGCCTGAAATAGCTGTATAAGGACCGCTTACTGTAGGAGAACTAAACCATTGAAAAGTTAAACCACCAACAGTATAAGAATTTGCTAAACTTAGTGTTGATGTACTACTAGGGCAAACATTTGTTGCACTTGCAACTGCAGTATTAGCGCCTGGCGCACCAGCACAAGGTGTTGGAGCTGTAATATTTATACAATAATCTTCCGTCTCACCATTAAAATAAGTTCCGCAATCAGCCTGTGGCGTTGATTGTTGTGAAGCGATAACCCTTATACGTGATGTACCAAGAGTAGCGTTTGCCGGAACATTAATAACTGTTGTAAATGTTGTTCCTGCAACTGCAAAAGCACCATATGGTGAAGAATAAACTAATTCTCCCGGATCACCGAATGACCCGTTTTGATTAAAATCCATATATGCTGTAACAATACCTGAGGTTGGGAAATTATTACATTGACCCGCAGTGACACTTAAAGTATAGTTTAAACCTGCGGCTAAATTTGGCGCAACAAGAATACCTGTATAATTTGAATATAAGCTAAGAGTTGATGTTGGAGCACTTCCTGTTTGAGAACAGTTTGAAGTATTATTCAGTGTGCCGATAGAAACATTAAATAGCTCAGCATCAAAAATACTAGTTGCATTAGATGCACAAAAAGCAGCACACTGGCAAGGAGTACCACCAACCATTACCTGAATAGGGGTTGATGTTGTGCTTGCAGGGCCATTTGTACAAGTAATCACTGCTCGGTAAAATAAAGAAGTGGTAATATTTGTAAATGTATATGCACTTGTTGTTGCACCAGTAACAGCTGTATAAGGTCCGGCAACCGTTGGAGATGTATACCACTGATACGTTAAACCACCAAGTGTATAAGATGTTGCTAAACTTAAATTAGATAAACCACCAGGACAAACATTTGTTTGACTTGCAACAGCAGAGTTAGCTGCAGGAGCACCGGCACAAGGAGTACCAGCAGCAATATTGATACAATAATCTTCTGTTTCACCATAACCATAACCAACACATGAACCAATACCTACATTACTTTCAGCAGCTATTACACGCATACGGGTAATGCCCGGAGTTGCATTTGCAGGAATTGTAATTACCGTAGTGTTTAAAGTTCCTGCCACAGCCCATAGAGTACTTGGAGATGCATATACCTGTTCACCCGGATCGGTAAATGACCCGTTATTATTAAAGTCCATGTAAACAGTTACACCGCCAGAGTATGCTGAAGTGTTACACTGTCCAACAGTAACATTTAAAGTATAGTTATTCGCTACTGTAAGGCTTGGTGCAGCAACTATACCTGTATAGTTAGAATATAAACTTAAAGTTGATGTAGGAGCGCTCCCAGTTTGACTACAACTTGAAGTATTATTTAATGTACCAATTGATACATTAAAAATTTCATCATCTGCAGTTTGCGAGGGGAAAGATGTATTACAATAAGCACTACACTGACAAGGATTATTGTTGATAATAACCTGAACCGGTGTAGAAGTTGTACTGGCCGGACCATTTGTACATGTTATAACCGCTCTATAATATAAAGGAGTAGTAACGTTGGTTGAAGTATAAATGCTGTTGGTAGCACCGCTTACTGCTGTGTAAGGTCCTGCAGCAGCTGTTGAAGTAAACCATTGGTAAGTTAAGCCACCTGTTGTGTAGGTATTTGCAAGGCTTAAAGTTACAGTACCATTAGGGCATGCAGCTGATGAACTGGCCACTGCTGAATTTGATGCTGGTGCACCTGAACACGGAACAGGTGCTAACAAGTTAACACAATAGTCTTCTGTTTCTCCGGCAAAATAAGTACCGCAATCCGGTTGTGCAACAGAACTTTCAACCTCAATAATTCTCATTCTCCTGATACCAGGTGTAATAGTTGTAGGAATAGTAATGTTTGCCGTTACTGTTGTTCCCGCAGGAAGAAATGATGTGTAAGGGGATGTATAAACAAGCTCACCCGGATCTGTAAATAAACCGTTATTATTGTAATCTATATAAGCAGTAACAATTCCTGAATTGGCAAACGTAACACCGCACTGGCCTACTGTAACACCCAATGAATAAGTTACACCACCTACTAAATTAGGTGCTGAAAGAATACCTGCATAATTGGAATACTCATTTAATATTGAGCCCGGACCACCCGTTTGTGCACAACTAGAGGTATTGTTTAAAGTACTGATAGATACATTATAAATCTCGTCATACAATGTAGAGGTAGCATTAGATGCACAATAAGAAGTACACTGGCAAGGATTAGTGCTTATAATTACCTGCACTGGCGTTGCTGTTGTGCTGGCGGGCCCATTTGTACAGGTTATAACCGCTCTGTAATATAATGAAGTGGTAACGTTTGTAGCCCCATAAATACTTGTTGTAGCTCCCGAAACTGCAGTGTAAGGGCCTGCAGCAGCAGTTGAGGTAAACCATTGATAGGTTAAGCCACCAACCGTATAAGAGTTGGCAAGGCTTAAAGTAACATTGCCGTTAGCGCAAACTGCTGTAGTAGTTGCAACTACCGTATTTGCTCCCGGTGCGCCGGCACATGGCGCGGCAGTGCCAATAGTTATCGTATAATCTTCTGCTTCACCTGAACCAAAACTTGTACAGGCATCGGTTGGCCCATTTGGATTGCCTGTTGCTCTTGAGCGCACACGCAAACCTGTTTGACCCAGTAATGCTGTACCAGGAATTGTAAATGTTGCTGTAGTTGCAGAATTGGCAGTAGACGAAAGAGTGATCTGTGTATGTTCACTCGCATCGAATGTACCATTTTGGTTATAATCGATCCAAACAGATTCAATATTGCTGGCCGTTGTAAAAACGCTTATCGTATAAGTAAGACCTATATTTAAAGTAGCAGTTGTTGACGGGCTTGGCGCGAACTGACTATAAGTTCCGTTTGTGGGCGTTGTAGTACAAGTTGAATTGTTATTAAATGATGTTCCTAATATCGAAACATTAGTAATATTATCGCCAGAACAGCCACTGCCGCCCAGGTTTGTATTACAATACTGCGCCTTAACATTTATCCCACAAATGAGGAAGGATAGGCCTAATAATAATTTGTAAATTTTTTTCATTTTTTTCTTCTTTTTAATAATTGTAGTAGTTTAATAAATTAAAAATGGATGTTCTTCCACAAAAATAACAAATATTTAACCTTAATGTTTAAGAAATTATTAAGATTAGTCTAAAAATTAACATTAATCTAAAACACTTTAGAAATTATTTCAGAAAATGAACCGGATGTGCTTCATTGTATTTTCGTATGTATCTGAAAATTTGCTCTTTCTGTTTTCTACGACTTAATTTTTTAAACTCTGCGTACAAAATTTTATCCCTACTTAAAAGCGCTTCGGCTTGGTCCATTTTAAATTCATTTACAATGCCGTCGTAAAAATTTATTAAAAACTCTCTCACTTCCTGTCTTCTTCCATTTGAACCAACCCCGGGCCCAAACATCGGATCATAAAAACCTACGCCCGCAACCTCTACCGTAGCTACTAAATAACACAACGATCCAAAAACGGGTACACGATAAAAACTTCCTTTATAATTAACGTAAAAGGTTTTGTTCTGAATAAAGCCCCAAACAGTATTTGATTTTACTTCTTTGGTTGATTGTCCATCACCATAATTAATTATTTCCTTATCCAAACATTTACCAACAAAATCTAATTGTTCTTTATTAATTGAAGAAATGATCTGTTCTTTTAAAATACCTTTATTATATCTAAAATCTGTGTAAGTAATAAAAATTGCATCCGGCACATTAAGATCGGCAGGAACGATTACACTATCTGCCTGACTTCTTAAACCATAAGTAAATAATAAACTAAATAATATCGCCAGCTTAGCTTTCATATAAACAAATGTCGTATTTTTTGCTTAATTTTAATCAAAATAACTTATAATGAAACTTAAATTTTTATTAGCATTATTTTTCGCATCCTCTTTTTTATTTTCTCAAACACCCGGCTTAAATAACGCATTAAAAATGCGCTTGGTTGCCGGTGATAATTTTATTCAACATACCATCCTTGTTCAGGGAGATATTTCAAAATTAAGTTCATTTCAAACTACATATAATTACACGTTTAATTATTCAGCCGGTAACATTGCTTCCATTAATTGTAATTTACCTGTACTATCCAAACTTATCGAAAATAAACTTATTCATTATGCCGAATTTATTGAAGTAGGTAAACAGGTGCTGAACGATACAATGATCATTAAAAACAAGATAAAGCCTGTGAAATTAGGTACCACACCATTAACAATGGCGTACGACGGTACCGGTATTGTTGTTGGTATAATTGATAGTGGCACCGATTTCTCTCATGCTGATTTTAAAGATACTTTTGGAAATTCCCGCATAAAATTTTTGTGGGACCAGGTTCCTGTTTCAGGATCTACAGTACCACAACCTTATAATTATGGTATTGAATGGACCGATACACAAATAAATGCCAATCAATGTACGCACAATGATCTGCCGCATTATGGCCATGGCACACATGTTTGTGGTATTGCAGCCGGTAATGGTTTAGCTAATGGCACACACGAAGGTATTGCTGCTAAAGCTGATATTGTTGTTGTAGCCATTGATTTTAATAAGCCGGGGCCAACTATTGCAGATGCTGTACAATACATTTTTAGTAAAGCCACATGGCTTGGTAAACCCTGCGTAATAAATATCAGCTTGGGTAATTATGATGGCAGCCATGACGGAACCGATATGGAAGCTAAATTAATTGAGAACATGGTTCATAATATTCCGGGGCGCGCCATTGTTGCTGCCGCTGGAAATGCCGGAAATATAAAGCACCACGTAAAAACACAACCACCTTTAAACGATACAAGTTTTACATGGATAAAAAATAATACAGCAACCTTAAATTACTGGTGCTACGCAGATACCAACGACATAAAAAATATACAAATAAGTGTTGGCGTTAATCGTAACAACAATTTTAATTTAGGTAGAATAGGTTTTAAAAATTACAATTACGGATTAGCTTCTGTACAAAGCGATACTTTAAAATATAATGGTAACCGTATTGGTATTGTAAAAACATCAGCAAGTATAAACCCTTATGGAGTATATGAGTTGTACCTTAAAATTTTAGCAGACACTTTAAATTTAAAATGGCGTATTGAAAGTAAAGGTATTGGTTTTCATGACGCCTGGAACTTTGATTTTATTTCAACCAGCTTACCTTCTTCCGTAAGCTTTCCTCCCATTTTAAAATATGTAATGCCCGATTTTAATAAAACGATGGTCTCCAGCTTTCAATGTTTGGATGATGTAACAACAGTTGCCAATTACGTTAACGTAAATAGCTATTACGATGTAACAAATACTTTACAAAGCTGGGCGGCATTAAATCCGGGTGAGAATGTAAATACTTTAGCAGCCAGTAGCAGCCATGGACCTACCCGCGATAATAAACAAAAACCGGATATCAGCGCAACGGGCGCAGGCGTTTTTAGCGCAATGGCTTTAGGTATGCAAACTAATTTATTAGCTAACGCACCGCAGGTTGTAGCACAAGGTAGCTTACACGTTCAGGGTGGCGGCACTTCTGCTGCCTCACCGGTTGTAACAGGTTTAGCGGCTTTGTATCTTCAAAAGTATCCAATGGCAACAAGCATTCAAATTAAAAACGCTATTACCAATTGCGCCTATTCAGATGCATACACAGGCACGGCTTTACCAAATTATTTATGGGGTTACGGCAAACTGGATGGTTTTGCGGCAATGACCTGTATTATTACACATTTAAATAAAAATACTTTAAATAATGGTGTTAGTTATTATCCTAATCCCTTTTCAGATAACGTTACTTTTAATTTTGAGCGCGATCTAAAAGGTGAGATCTTTGTTTACACGGTTGATGGAAAATTAATTTATAAGGATAATGTAAATGGTGATTCTTATAAACTTACTTCACCAAAATTAAATGAGGTTGTTGGCTTACTATTTGTAAAAATAAAAACGCCAACAGAAAACATGGTCTTTAAATTGATCAAAGCCAACTAACATGCGCATTGCCTCTAATTCACTTGTTGATCTTATTTCTTTTTATCATTCAGAATTAAATACAATTTATGATGCTTCGGAAATTGATGCTATTTTAAATTTAGTACTTGAGCATTATTTAGGTTTTTCAAGGAATGATCTTCATGCAAAAAAAAATGAGAACCTGAATCAAAGCGATCTTTTGAAATTATATTTTTGTTGCAAAGAATTAAAAAAGAATATTCCCATTCAATACATTTTAAAAGAAGCCTGGTTTTATAATTTAAGGTTTTATGTAGACGCCGCTGTTTTAATTCCGCGCCCGGAAACAGAAGAGTTAGTAGATCTTATTTTAAAAGAAAACAAAACAGCAGCTTCTTTTTTAGATATTGGCACTGGCAGCGGCTGTATTCCCATCTCTCTTAAAAAAAATAAAGAAGATAGTAATGTTTATGCCTGCGACATTAGCACTGAAGCATTAACTGTTGCCGAAAAAAATGCAGTTCTTAATAAAACCCAAATTGATTTTATTGAAACCGATATTTTAAATACTGAATTATCCATAAAAAAGATAGATAAAACCTTTGATGTTATTATTAGTAATCCGCCATACATTAAATCAGCGGAAAAAGAAATAATGACAAAGGCCGTGTTGGATAATGAGCCACATCTTGCATTATTTGTAAACGGTAACGATGATATTATTTTCTATAAAAAAATAATTGACCTTTGTGAGCAAAAATTAAACACGAACGGAAAATTATATTTTGAGTTAAATCCTTTAACGGCAGATAATGTTTTACAATACTCAATAAAAAGTAAACAGTTTAAAGAAGTTACTCTTTTAAAAGATATGAGCGGCAAAACACGTTTTTTACGGGCGCAAAATAAATTAATTTGAAAAAAAAGTATATACTTATTTGTTTTATTCTTTTAAATTTCGTTTTATTTTCTCAAACAGAAAATGATACAACAGTCTTTACACCCGAATACAGGCGTGGCGTTAATTACATAGCAAAAACAAATAACGGCTTCACCCACACCGGTTTTTTATTTGAAGAAACAAAAGATTTTATTATTCTTGAGAACCGAAAAACATACGAAAGAACCGAATTACGAAAAAACACATTGATATCCTGCTACCCTGCCGGTTCAAAAAAAGATTTTATCGGCATCTTAGGAGAAAACCCTTCATCTGATAGTTATATATTTTCAAACAGCGCTTTCCCTTACGAAAAAGGACAAGTAACAGTTCATTACCATTGGTTTATTGTAGAAAATATTAACTGGGCATTTGCAGATAACTGGTCTTTTACTTGTAACACCCTGCTTTTTTATCCCACATCGTTAGGGATAAAATGCGCTTATAACATTGGCGGCTTAAATTATGTTGGCGGCAACATTTTTGCATTTGGAAATGTTGGCTCAAATAATCCGGGTACACTTTTATTTGGCTATGGCGCTATTGGCCGTTATACAAGAGGAACAAGCAATTCTAATTTTACAGTTTCAGGCGGGTTGCTTGGTGTAAACTCCAGCATTTTTGTAAATACAGCAAAAACAGATTTCACAAATTTATTATTTGCAAATGGTTCTTACTGCAACCGTTTTGCCGAGCATTTTTCTTTAAATATTGAAGGCTGGTATTTTCCTGAACAGGATATTATGTTAGGAGGATTAGGTTTTAAATACATTCATTCGGAAAATGTAAGCTGGACCTTTGGCGCTTATTCGCTTTTAAATAATTCGGCAAATATTATTACGTTCAATAAAAAAACAATACCGCTTCCTTACATTGGCATGAGCAGGAAAATTTAGATCAATTCTCTTTTAATCCCCTACCCGTTTTTGAGATCCTATTATCGCGTTTAAGTTCGGCAATAATTTTATCGAGTACACCGTTTACAAACACCTTAGAGTTAGGTGTGCTATATTCTTTACTAATATCAATATACTCATTTAAAGATGCTTTTACCGGAACGTTGGGGATGTACATGATCTCAGCCAAAGCCATTTGCATTAATAACATATCCATATTAGCAATACGCTCCACTTCCCAGTTTTGAGTGTGGCGGCCTATCATCTCTTCAAACTGTTGGCGATACATAATTGTTTTTTTAAACAACTCACTCATAAATTCCATGTCATCTTTTTCATCTTTTAAAAGCGGACTTAATTTAAACTCGCCATTAAAATCTTCAAAATTTCTTATCACCGAATTAAAAGCAACAAATGTATCATCTGCCCAATGAATATTTTTTTCTTCAAATAAAGAGATCAATACTTCATTTTCACTTAAATGTTCTGTAATAATAGCAATAACAAAATCTCTGTCTTCAATAAGGTCAGTTGATGTTGATTCCATGTACGCTTTGTATGCTTCACCATTCCTGATCTCAACAAATAATTTACGCACCACATCAAAATCGTTTTGCCACGAAATTTTGCGTTTTTCTATCTGCGCTTTTAGATCTTTATTCTCAGAGATGCCGATCAATAAAGAATTTTTTACAAATTTTAAATTCGGATCAAGATCAGATGAGTTTGGCAAACGTTTGTTCTTATTTTCATCCATCATTACCAAAGCAACGTGGTGAATATCCGAAACCAATCCTAAAATAGATAAATATAATTCGAAGATCTTATCAAGGCTCTTGAACATTTCTTTTTCAAATTGAACCTTATCCGCTTTTTCGTGTTGAAAAAACGAATACAGTGCCTGCATTACTTTTATTCTTAAGAACCTTCTGTTTAACATATTTATATTTTAGATCTGAGATTTAAGATCTAAGATTTGAAAATCAAAACTTATACTTCTAAAATCCAACTTCTTATTTCTTAAATTATAGTACTGCGTTAATTCTTGCAATAGCTTCAATACGTTGCTCACCTAATTTATTTGCAGCCTGGTAGGTTAAAATATTTTCCTGCTTAGCTAATTGAAATAAATTAAATGTTGTATCGTAAATTTTTTCTGCGTGAGAAAGTGCTCTCTCTCTATTGTATCCTTCTAATTCGTAAAATACGTTGATAATACCACCAGCGTTAACAACAAAATCAGGAGCATATAAAATCCCTTTCTTTGCAACCAAAGCACCGTGCACTTTTTCATCCGCTAATTGATTATTAGCAGCGCCACAAATAATTTTACATTTTAATTTACTTAATGTATCATCATTTACAGTTGCTCCTAATGCACATGGAGCATAAATGTCAATATCAAGATCGAACATTTTATCCGTAGCAACAACTTCTGCTTTGTATTTATCAGCAACTGTTTTTAAACGTTCCTGGCTAATATCATTAATATAAACTTTAGCGCCTTCTTTGGTCAAATGATCAACTAATACTTCACCAACATGGCCAATACCTTGTACTAAAACTTTTTTGCCGCTTAAGCTATCGTTGCCCCATGTTTCTTTAGCGCTTGCTTTCATACTCACGTAAACACCATATGCTGTAACAGGACTAGGATCGCCACTACCGCCCATATTTTCGGGTAAGCCGCTTACATAGTCTGTTTCCATTTTAATAATTTCCATGTCGCGGCTGGTCATTGCCACATCTTCAGCAGTAATATATTTTCCACCTAAGCTATCTACAAATTTTCCAAAACGGCGAAGCAATGCTTCATTCTTGATTTTCTTTGCATCACCAATGATCACAGCTTTACCACCACCAAGGTTTAACCCGGCAACAGATGATTTATAGGTCATACCACGCGATAAACGCAATACATCATGCAATGCTTCCATTTCGTTAGCATAGTTCCACATACGTGTACCACCTAATGATGGCCCAAGTACAGTATTATGAATTGCAATAATAGCTTTTAGGCCGGTTGCGTTATCATTACAAAATAAAATTTGTTCATGATTATGAAGGCTCATTTGGCCAATAACAGGATCTTTAGCAAGATCGGAGTTTTTTAGGGTTGTAACTTCCATGATTTTTTTGGTTGAAGTGGGGCAAAGTTAGGGTATTTTTTGGGATTCCAAACAAAAACAAAATGGTAAAAATTGCATTAACAATTAGAGCATATTTAAAATTTATGTTGTGATTTTGTTATAGAGTATTTTTAGGTGAAACGAGGCAGTTTTTGCAGGCGAAATTGGCTTTTCCGGCGAAAAAATTAACGAAGTTGAAGCCAAAAAGACTAATAACAAAATAATTAGATAAAATTTAAACAAGCTCTGAATTTAGAATTACCTTTGTGCAGTGAAACATCTTAAAGTAATAAACCTTTATTTTCTTAAATACAAATGGCACTTTTTAGGTGGTTTATTATTTGTTTCATTATCAACTATTTTTGGCACTTACCAGGGTGTAATTGTTAGAAATGGCACTAATAAAATCATCGAGATCTTTAAAAACGGAGAATCTGCCCAAGCGGGCATTTTTATACAATACGGTCTTATTATTATTGGCCTGGCCTTAACCAGCGGCTTATTTATGTTTTTAATGCGGCAAACAATTATTGTAATGAGCCGCCATATTGAATACGATCAAAAGAACGAGATCTATGAACATTACCAAAGACTGGATGCCGGTTTTTTTAAGCAAAATACAACCGGCGATCTTATGAACCGCATTAGTGAAGATGTTGGAAAAGTAAGGATGTATAGTGGTCCCGCTATTATGTATTTGGCAAATACGATCGTAACCACCGTTACCGTTTTAAGTTTTATGTTAAGTGTAAATACACAGTTAACATTGATTGTTTTTTTACCGCTTCCATTGCTTTCTTATTTGATCTACCGCGTTTCGGATATGATCAATAAACAAAGTGGTAAAGTGCAAAAAGAGTTAGGCAACTTAACCACACAGGCGCAGGAAACATTTAGTGCTATTCGCGTTATTAAAGCTTATGCAAGAGAGACTTTTTTTGTTGCTAAGATGGAGGAGAAAAATGAGGTGTATAAAACAACAGCTTTAAAATTAGCAACCATCGAATCGTTTTTTGGCCCTGCTATGGTATTAATGATTGGCTTAAGTGTTTTAATAACGGTTTGGTATGGTGGTAAATTAACCATACAGGATAAAATTGAACCGGGTAACGTAACTGAATTTATTTTTTATGTATTCAGGTTAACATGGCCATTTGCATCTTTAGGGTGGGTAACTTCTTTAGTACAAAGGGCAGCAGCCTCGCAGGAACGGATAAATGAATTTTTAGATACAAAACCCGCTATCATTAACTCAAATACACAAACCTATTCCGTACAAGGTGATATTGAATTTAAGAATGTAAATTTTATTTATCCCGAAAACGATATACAGGCCATAAAAAATATTTCATTCAAATTAAAACAAGGGCAAACCCTTGGTATTACCGGTAAAGTTGGCAGTGGCAAATCAAGCATTTTAAATTTAATTACACGCCAATATGATGCAACAAGTGGTGAAATTTTAATTGATCAAAAAAATATTAAACAACATAATTTACACTTACTCCGTAAAAATATGGGTGTAGTACCCCAGGAAGTTTTTTTATTTAGTGATACCATTGCCAATAATATTTTGTTTGGTAGTCCTGATAAAAACACATCAAAAGAAAAAGTACAGAGCGCTGCAAAACAAGCACAGGTACACGATAATATTATGACTTTTCCTTTAAATTATGAAACTATTGTTGGTGAACGTGGCGTTACTTTAAGTGGTGGACAAAAACAACGTATCTCTATTGCACGCGCTTTAATAAATAAACCTCAGCTATTGATCTTTGATGATTGTTTAAGTGCTGTTGATACGGAAACAGAGGAAGCTATCTTAAATAATTTAAAACAGGAAATGAAAAATAAAACAGCCATTATTGTAAGTCATCGCATTTCGAGCTTAAAAAATGCGGATCTTATTTTATACCTAAAAGACGGTGAGATCGTTGAAATGGGAACACACGAAGAGCTTTTGGCTTTAAAGAAAAGTTATTTTCAATTACACCAAATGCAAAGCAATTAATTTCTATCTTTATGTAACATGAAACTCTTCGCAACTATATTATTTCTTTCTGCTTTATTTTTTACCGCCTGCAAAAAAAATAATGATTCTGCACCACAAGGCGATAATGAAGTTTGGCTATTATACAAACGTTTCAATCCAACATTTATAGATATAAAAAGAGGAACTACTTTGGTTTTTATAAATAAAGATAATGCCAATCATTCTATAACCGAAGTTGGTAAAGCATTTTCAAGTGGTAAGATAAAAACCGGTGATCAATTTGAGCATACATTCAATGATTCTACTACTTATGGTATTTATTGTAGCTACCACCCTGATAATTTACAGGAGCAGATTTCGATAACTGTGAAGTAAAAATTTAACAGTATGTAACAATGTTATTTTATTAGTTATTTTTAATTAAAAAGGCCTCGTGTGAGGCCTTTTTTAATAGTAACTTTCTTTATGTTATTTGGTAATATTAATTTTCTTTGCTTCGTTATAACCTAAACTAGACTTAACATGTACCATATAAATTCCTTCGACATAATTTGAAAAGTTAAACTCACGCGTTTCGAAATTTAAATCTTCAAAAACCACAGCGCCTTTCATGTCAATTATAAGCAAGTGAAAGGTTTCGTTTTCTATAGTTTTGGTTTTAACTATTTTAAAAATGCCGTTATTTGGATTTGGCATCACTTGCAATTTTTCCTCTTTTACCAGGTTTGATTTCACCATGTTGTTTTTGTTTAAAGCAACTAGTTGATCTGAATTTGAATCAGGATAAAGATCTGAATCTGACGGAGGGTGACTAACGTAGTGTGTAGCAATTGTCGTATTCATATCATCGGTTTCGTAATCATTTACAGAGTTATTCGTGGATCTTAGTCCGTCACCATAATCATGATTGGTCCAACAAATATATCTTTCTATATAGGCTGAAAATTCAGAACCATCCTGGACAGAAAATCCCGGTTGAGCACCATCTTCCGGAAGTAAAACAATTTCCTTACCTGCTCTATAATCTACTTTTGAAGGAACCAAACTATTAATTTGTGCGCGGGAAGTAAGATTTTGAAACACATGTACATTTTGTGGAGTGGTTACTGTACCAACTAATCCTCCAATAGTATTATTCCATTGGGGCCAACCTTGTGTATCGTAATTATCCATTAGGTTATAGGCATTTTTATAATCAGCGCTTTGCCCAAAACCAGCATCATCCAATTGATTAAGACGTTCATAATAGAGATTATGAAGCAGCATATAATCTACCCCCGGATAATTTCCCGGAACAGGCGATTGATCACCTCTGGCACTAGGATGTTCATGTCTATCCTGTGAAGACCATTCCCAATCAGCCCAATCGCTCATATTATTACCGCCTGAAAAATTGTACGTGCCTAAACAAGGGGCTTTGCTAATTGGATCAGCAAATGCATTCAGACTAGGGATCATATTTCCACTTTGATGAAGTACCAGTCTCATCAGATCTGCCCATTGAGTATTATTTATCGCTGTTTGTACCCCCATGGAGGTCCATAATGGAATTTGAAAAAATGCCGGAAGGTCGCTTCCGGCCTGGCACCAAGCGATAAATACGCTCGCATCTTCCATCGACTCAACCGGATTAGACGCAGGAATAGGGTTAGAGTTCATAGCTGAGTATAATGGTATTCCATTAGTAGAAGAAAATGCATCCTGATAACCAGGACATGAACCAAATGGAAAATTACCATTGATATGACAAACGATTTCTGCAATTGGAAATGAATACGGCCATGGCTGTCCTAGATTTTGAAGATTAGTTCCATCTGGGTATTCCATCATCCAATTGCTCCCGTTTCCTCCAAAGGTATTTCCTCTCATATAAGTATGACAACGATTTGTAATATTTCGTATCTCTGCTTTTATATCCGATTCCTGGTCCTGAAAATACTGCAGCTGGCCGTCCTCATAATATCGTGTGGTATCTGGAATATATTTTATTAAAAACATAAATGCCAAAAACATGCTATAATACTTATCATGAGGTAATATAAGTTTTTCCTTTGGTCTGTTTATAGTTGTAGAGCCGGTTGGAAAATTATCATAGTCACAAAAATTTCCACCAGCAAGGCTACTAACATGCTCAACACCAGTAAAGCCTCCGTAATTTGTAAGTGGATTAGTAAAAGCTGTGGGATTTGCGGGATTAAAACCAGCTTCAAGCAAAGCATAATTATAGTGAGCGAGGTTTGCAGAAGGATTAAGGTAAGCTTGAGGCATATCTTCTCTTAATATGAACCCATTGGTAGAGGTGGTGGGATAAATTATTTCATTGCTTGGAGGGCTGGCGTCCCAGAACTGATCAGCCTCTCCATCCAAACGATTAATAGTATATAATAGATGCCAAATCTCTTTTATAGTTTCACTTGTGCTTTGGCCCGCCCGGCTCAATAGCTTATAC